>NZ_JBVVQX010000016.1:0-92664 GCF_055811675.1 Mesorhizobium sp. WSM4808 | reverse complement strand
CGCCCCCCCCCCCCCCGCGCCCCCCCCCCCCCCGCCCGGCGCCCCCCCCCCCCCCCCCCCCCCCCGGGGGGGGGGGGGTCTCCCCCCCCCCCCCCCCCCCCCCAAACCCCCCCCCCGCATTCTATCCGGTTCGGCGCGCCGTCGATTGCGGAAACTCCAGCACTCCAGCCTCGGGTCGCCTGTGCTGCGCTTCCGTCACCGCTTCGATCAACAGATCGAGCGCTTCACAGGCCGCGCGACTCGTCTCGTCGTTGCCTTGCAGATAATGATAGGCTCGTTCGAGGTGGATGCGGGCGGCTGAAAAATCGCTGGTCAATGGTCCCTCCATGATCCCGCCCTAGAAGACCTTGCCGGAGACGAGGGAACGCCGGGTAAATATCCACAAGCGGCTTTTATTCAAATGCCGCCGAATGTTGCGGGGAGGCGCGCGGCGTTGATGCTGCCAATCTCCCCCCGTGGGGGAGATGTCCGGCAGGATAAAGGGGGGCGCTGTCCTGCCGACCTGAACAATCAGATTTTCGATCTGTTTCGCAGCCTGCACGCTTGATGAGATTGAAGATCTCCCCCACACGGGGGAGATTGGCGGCTTCACCGCCGCGTGATTAGACTGTCAACTTCCTGCGCAAGGTGAGACCGATGATCGTCCAGGCCTGCATCAACGGCGCGCGCGTGCGCGATTTCCACCCGAAGCTGCCGCTGACTGCCGAGGCAATGGCCAGCGATGCGGCAGCCTGCGTCGCCGCTGGAGCGGCCGAACTGCACATCCATCCGCGCGGCACTGACGGGCGCGAAAGCCTGGCAGCCGTCGACGCCACCGTGCTGGCGGTGCGCCGGACCTGCCCGGGAACACTGGTCGGCGTGTCGACCGGCGCCTGGATCGAGAACGACGTCGAGCGGACCCGCACGGCGATCGCCGGCTGGCGAGACCTGCCCGACTATGCTTCGGTCAACCTGTCCGAACCGGATGCGCCCGCCGTGATGGAACTGCTGCGCCAGCGTGGTGTCGGCATCGAGGCGGGGCTTGCCGTCGTCGCCGATGCCGAGCGCTTCGTAGCGCTTCCCGGCCACGACCAGGTGCTGCGCATTCTGATCGAGATCGACATCCCGGACCTGTCCGCTGCACTCGACGAAGCGCATGGCATCGTCGCCGTGCTCGAGCGCGCCGGGGTACGGCGGCCGATCCTGCTGCATGGCGTCGATGCAACTGTCTGGCCCTTCGTCAAGCTTGCGCATCGCAAGCGCTGGTCGACACGGGTCGGTCTGGAAGACGGCAATACGCTCGCCGATGGAACTGTGGCGAAGGACAACGCGGCGATCGTCGCTGCCGCCGTGGCGATCTTTTGCGGCTAGTTTTCCAGAATGATCTGGATTGCCTTATCGACCACCGGATGGAGGCCACTGGCCTGGAAGGACAGCCGGTTGCCGGAGCCGACATTGCTGGTCATGGCGATGGTCAACCCCGAGATCGGATCGTGCAGCATCACGGCGACATAGCCGGGAATGCTGCCCTGGTGGCCGTAGAAGGCGCGGTCGGCATAGATGCTCTGGAACATGCCGGCACCGGTTTCGCGCATGCGGGTGCCTGGAAAGCTTGCCGGCACACGGTGCTCAAACATCTCGGCGAAGAACGGTGGCGACAGCAGCTTTCCGGAAAACAGGCCGCGCATGAAACCCACCATGTCGGACGGCGTCGACACCATGTCGCCACAGCCATAGGCAGCGCCGAACGGGAAGGAATCGGAAGAATCCTGCAAGCCGTCGGAATAGGGCAGCACGCCGTCCATGCGCCACATCTCGCCGCCCGAGGCGATATCGGCGGGCGCATTCGCCGCCGGCGGCGGCCGGTGGTAATAGCCGCGTACCATCGATTTCTCCGGAAAGGCCTCGGTGGCCGGCGACCAGGTGTTTGTCAGGCCGAGCGGGTGCAGCACCGCGCTTCTGACATAACCGCCCAGCGACTGGCCGGAGACAGCCTCGATCACCATGCCGGCCAGAACATAGCCGGTGTTGTTGTAGACGGCGGGCCCGCCCGGCGCCTTCTGCTTGTCGGAAACGAAGGCTATGTCGACCAGCTGTTGCGGCGTCCATTGCCGGCTCGGATCCATCGGAATGTAATATTCGAACTCGGGCAGGCCGCTGCGGTGGTTGATCAGCTGGCGCACCGAAATGTCTTTTGCTCCTGGGAGGTCGGGAAACCAGGAGGCGATCGGTGCGCCGAGCTCGAGCTTGCCGTCCTGAGCGAGCTTGACCAATGCGGCGGCGACGAAGGTCTTGGTGCAACTGCCGATCTTGAACAGGCGGTCGGGCGAGACGGCAACGCCATGCTCCCGGTCGGCGAGGCCGACGGTGATGGCGGTTGGTGCGGCGCCAGTGGAGTATGCGAGTGATGCGCCCACCGCGCCATCGGTGAGATAGGCTTTGAGGAGAGCGTTGAGGTCTTCACGCATGGATTCTGCTTTCGCCGCTAAATTGCTGGTTTCGTAGACGTCGATGCGTCCCCGGGCCGAGCCCGAGGGCAGGGTCGCCAAGCTTCACTCCGCCATATCGACGGCGGCAAAGTTCTGCCGGCCGAAGGGGTCGAGCACGTAGTTGAGCACGCTCTTGCGGATCGGGATCGCCACCACCGAATGGGCGATCGGCGCCACCGGCACCTCGACCTTCAGGATCGCTTGCGCCCTGGCGTAGATGTCGGCGCGCTGTTTCGGATCGGCGGCGACGCGACCGTCCTGCAGCAGCTTCTCGAAGGCCGGATCGCACCAGCGCGAGCGGTTGGAGCCGCCCTTCACGCCGTCGCAGGACAGCAGGTAGCTCAGCATGTTGTCGGGGTCGCCATTGTCGCTGCTGCCGCCGAGCAGATAGGCGTCCTGTTCGCCCGCCGCGGTGCGCTTGAGATATTCGCCCCATTCAAAGCTGACGATCTCGGCCTTGACGCCGACTTTCGCCCAGTCGGCCTGGATCATCTCGGCCATGCGCTTGGCATTGGGATTGTAGGGCCGCGATACCGGCATCGCCCACAGGCTGATTTTCAGGTCGCTTTCGTGGCCGGCTTCCTTCAGCAGCGCCTTCGCGCCATCCGGGTCATAGTCGATGCCGGCGTCGGTGACGGCCCCGATCTGCGCCGGCGGCACGACGCTGCCGGCGACCGTGCCGGCGCCGGCATAGACGGCGTCGACGATCGCCTTGCGGTCGACGGCCTTGGCCAGCGCCATGCGCACGCGCACATCGCCGAGCGGCTGGTGTTCGACATTGAAGCCGAGAATGCCGATGTTCTGGCCCTTGAGGTCGAGCACGGTGATGTCGGGATCGGTGCGCAAATCGGCGACTGCACTGGGCGGGGGCGGGGCGGCGACTTGGCACTCATTGGCCTTGAGACGCTCGACGCGCGTGGTCGGTTCGGGCGTGACGGCGAACACCAGCGTGTCGATCTTCGGCGCGCCGCGCCAGTAATCCTTGTTGGCGGCGTAGCGGATCTGGCTGTCGGGCACATAGGCCTGCAGCACGAACGGGCCGGTGCCGACGGGCTCGCTATCGATCAGTTCCGGCGTGCCGGCGGCGACCATCTTTTCGGTCTGCTCCAACGACAGGATAGAGAGATAGTCGAGCGCAATGCCGGGCAGGAAGGTGACGTTGGCCGCCGTCAGGGAGAAGCGCACGGTGTGGTCGTCGACCTTGTCGATCTTGTCGATCAGCGAGCCCATGCCCAGTGCGTTGAAGTACTCGTAAGCGCCGCCGCCGAGCTTGTGGTAGGGATTGCTGGCGTCGCGCTGGCGGTTGAAGGTGTACAGCACGTCGTCGGCATTGAACTCGCGCGACGGTGTAAAGTGGTCGTTCGACTGGAATTTCACGCCGTGGCGTAGGTGGAACGTGTAGATCTTGCCGTCGGCTGAGACCTCCCAGCTTTCGGCCAGCGCCGGCCCGACCTCGGTGGTGCCAGGCTTGAACTCGACCAGCCGGTTGAAGATCGTCTTGGCGGCGGCATCCATGGTGGAGTCCGCCGTGCCGATCGCCGGGTTGAAGGTTTCGGGATTGGCTTCCGAGCAATAGACCAGGGTTTTGGCGTAGGCCTGTCCGCCAAGAAGGACGGACGAGGCCAGCAAGGACGAGGTAAGGACTGCGCGCAGAACGGATTTCATCGCAAACGCTCCTGATGACACTTTACGGGTTGAGGGAAGGGCAGGCCGGTGAAGTTCATGGCGTCGCCGCCGGGGTGATGAAACGGTCGGGCGCAAGCGCGGCGGAGGTGATACCGCGTGCCGTGAGATCGTCCGGCAGCGGCTGGCCGCGCAGCAGCGCCGCACCCAGCCGCGCCAGCGTCAGCGACACCTGGAAGCCGTAGCCGCCCTGGCCGCCAAGCCAGAAGAAGCCGGGCAGGCGCGGGTCGAAACCGATGACCGGCGTGCGGTCGGGCGAAAAGGTGCGCAGGCCAGCCCACGGCGTCGACGGACGGCCGATGCGCAGCGACGTCGCCTGTTCGATGCGGTCGACGGCGATGGCGACGTCGATGTCTTCCGGAAAGGCGTCGCAGGGTTCGGAATCGGTCTCGTCGGCCAGCGAGCCGATCAACCTGCCGGCATCGGGCTTGAAGTAGAATTGTTCATGCAAATCGACCACCAGCGGCCAGGCGCTGATGTCCGTGCCGGCGGGTGGATCGAACAGGAAGGCGGTGCGGCGCTTCGGCCGGAAGCCGAGACCGGAGAGACCGGCCAGCCCGGCGACGACATCGACCCAGGCGCCAGCGGCGTCGACGACGATGTCGGCCTGGTAGGCGCCGGCACTGGTGGTGACGCTGAAGCCGTTTGCGACGCGAGAAATCTCCAGCACTTCCTGGCCGGTGCGGATCACGCCGCCGCCGGCCTTGAGCGCGGAGGCTGAAGCCGCAAGCATCTTTCCCGTGTCGACATCGAGCGCGCCGGGTTCATGGACGCCGCCGCAGGTGGTTGCCGTGGCGATGACCGGCACCAGCGCGGTGACTTCCGTGGCCGACAGGCGCCGTACGCTCGGCACCAGCGCCTGCATCTCGGCCGCCATGCGGTCGACGGCTGCACTGTCTTCGACACCGCCGACGTGCAGCGCGCCGCGCCGGTGGGCGGCGAAGCCGCCATCGATGATCGCCTGCCGGCTGGCCAGCGATAGCGCCCGCACCAGCGCATTGCCATAGGTTTCGGAAAACAGCGCCGCGGAGCGGCCGCTGGCGTGGTAGCCGAGATGCAGCTCGCGCTCGAGCACGGTGATCTCGGCCCAGGATTGCACGGCCGCCGCCAGCGAAAGGCCGGCAATGCCGCCGCCGATGACGACGATTTTTTGGAGAGACTTGGACTGCATGCTCTAGGGGTAGAAATAATTTCGTATCCAGTCAATATTTAGCGTATAAGAAAATATTAGCGTTGTTGATGGCGGCAGGGAGTTGGACTACCAAGGGTGAAGAAGCGGCTCAGTGGCCGCGCCAGGAGCTGACGATGTCGGAGCAACCGAACCTCGGTGATTGTCTGCGCGGCTTGAGAAAGACGCATGGCTGGACCTTGCAGGAGGTCAGCACGCTGACCGGCGTCGCGGTGTCGACGCTGTCCAAAGTCGAGAACGACCAGATGTCGCTGAGCTACGACAAGCTGCTGCAGATCTGCGAGGGGCTGAGCATCCATGTCACCGAGCTGCTCAGCGGCGACCGCAAGCAGCCGGCTGCGCGCACCCGCCGCTCGGTGACCTCTCAGTCCAACACGCTGCGCCAGCTGACCCGCAACTACGATTACCGCTATCTGGCCACCGATCTGGTGCGCAAGCGCATGGTACCGATCCACGCCTATGCGCGCGCCCGCACGCCGCAGGAATTCGGGCCGCTGACCAGGCATGCCGGCGAGGAATTTTTGATCGTGCTCAAGGGCGAGATCGAGCTGCACACCGACCAGTACGCGCCGGTGCGGCTGAAACAGGGCGACAGCGTCTATATCGATTCCACCATGGGTCACGCCTACCTGTCGGTGGGCGAGGGCGACGCCGAGATGCTGTGCGTCTGCTCCGGCGACGAGCCTGACATGGAGGGCGCGCTGCTGAGCGTGCTGGAGACGGTGGAGGGGTAGGGGCTGGTCCCAACCCTCCACGTTGGTGCCGCCCCTCATCTGGCTGCCGCCATCTTCTCCCCGTAAACGGGGAGAAGGACGATCCTATCGACGGGCGGCGCTGGCTCCAACAATTGAGCGGCTCCGCTACAGCGCAACTACACGTCCCATTCCCCGCCGAACCGCCTCGCGGTAGGCGAGATCGGCGGCCACCATGTCTTCCATGGCGACGCCCATGGCCTTGTAGACGGTGACCTGATCGGCGCTGACCCGTCCCGTCCGCCGCCCGAGCAGCATGTCGCCGAGCTCGATTCCGGCTTTCGGATCAATGCCCGCCAGTTCGCAAGAGCCGACCGGCGTCGGAGCAAAGGCGTCCCTGGTCTCGACGAACAGGCTGGCCCGGCTGATAAGTTCGACCGGCAATTCGCCGCCGGGCGGGGCGACGCCGACCGATGAGATGTAGTGCCGGGCCGCACCCAGTCGGCCGAGGTCACCGGCGCATAGGAATGCGTTGCCAGGCAGACGACGTCGGACGAGCGCACCGCGGCCTCTATATCGGCGACGGCAACGACACCCGGATGTTGCGCGGCAAGTGCTTGCGCATCTGAAAATTCCTTGGAGACAACGCGGATTTCGGCGAAATCGCGCACCAGCGGCAAAAGATGCAGATGCTGGCCGGCCTGCACACCGGCGCCGACCACCGTTGCGACCTTGGCGTCGCGGCGGGCGAGTTCACGCACCGAAAGCACGGCCGAGCCGGAGGTGCGCACGGCGGTGATGTAGGTGCCATCCATGACGCAGACCGGCATGCCCGTCTGCGGGTCGAACAGATGGATGGTGGCGAGGTGGCTGGGGATGCCTTTGGCGACGTTGCCCTCGAAGACGTTGACGATCTTCACCGTCAGATGCATGCCCGCTATCCATGCCGACATCGCCAGCGAATAGCCGGCCTGCGGAACATCGAGCTGCGGCCGTGCCGGATTGACCACCTTGCCGCCGGACAAGGCCTTGAAGCCGCCGGCGAGCACGTCGAGAAGCTGGCGCAGGTCGATGCAGGTTTTCACCTCGGCCTCGCTCAGGATGAGTACGGGCATGTCACCCTTGGCCTGGGCGCTGCGGGAGGTCGATATCGCTGATGTCATGGGATACGCTTTCGTTGTCGGTTGCACGACAACGGTATTGCGATCCGGGAGCGTGAAGAAATATACTGCTTTTGCTATTTTGGCGTGATTATCACGTTTGTTCTGCTCAAAAAGTGTGAATCCTGAAATGGACGATCTCGACCGTATCGACCGCTCGCTGCTGCGTTTGTTGCAGGAGGACGGCCGCCGCACGACGCTCGATCTGGCGCGCCGGGTCGGTCTGTCGCCGACCGGGGCGACGCAGCGCGTCAAGCGGCTGTTCGCCGAAGGCTTCATCCGCGCCGTGCGCGCGGTGCTCGATCCTGCTCGGATCGGGCAGGCGCAGCTCGTCTTCATCGAGGTGCGGCTCGACCACACGGCGCCGCATGTGTTCGACCGCTTCGCCGAGGCGGTTCTGCGGGCGCCCGAGATCATCGAATGCCACATGGTGGTCGGCGGCTTCGACTATCTGGTCAAGGCGCGCATCGCCGACATGGCGATGTTCCAGGATTTCCTGCAGCGCGTCATCCTGCCGCTGCCTGGGGTGCGGGAGACACACACCTACGCTTCGATCGCCAATGTGAAGCCCGACGCCTTGCTGCCGATCTAGAGCGGCGGCCTTTCTCCCGCATCCAGCAACCGTTGCCGCACGGCTTGCGTCGGCTCGGGGTGGCGCTGTTTTCTCGGCATCACGACATAAAAATCCTGCGTGCCGCGCATTTCGCCGCTGACGGGCTGAACCAGGCGGCCCGTGGCGAGATCAGCGGCTACGAGGAAGCGGCTGGCCAGCGCAATGCCCTGGCCGGCGACGGCCGCGTCGATGGCCAGACCCGTCTGGTTGAAGCGCATCCGTTTCAATTCGGTCGACATCTTCAGGCCGACCGCTTTCTCCATGAATTCCGGCCACAGATTGTGGGCATCGTGCAGCAGCACATGGTGCTGGATTTCGGAGGCTGCGATTTCAGCAACACCTTCCGGCAGCAAGGCCGGGCTGCAGACGGCGACGATCTGCTGGGGAAACAGCAGGTCGACGATCAGCCCAGCGCCGAAGGGCGGGCGGCCTTGCCTGACCGCGATGTCGACGCCATCGGCTTGAAAGCTCGATAGGCTCTCGCTGGCCAGCACGCGCAAATCGACCAGCGGGTTGTGCGCGACGAAGTCGTGCAATCTCGGGATCAGCCATTTGGTAGCGAAGCTCGGCGTCACGCTGATCGTCAGCCGCGCCGGCTCGGGACGAAGCAGCAGCGTCGCCTCCGAGATCAGGTCGAAGGCGCGGCGGATATTGGGGACCTAGGCGCGGCCCTCATCGGTCAGCGCCAGGCCGCGCGGCAGCCGCTCGAACAGCTTTGTGCCGAGATCGGCTTCCAGCCCGCGAATGTGCTGGGCGACCGCCCCTTGCGTGACATTGAGCTCTTCGGCGGCGATGCGGAAGTTGAGATAACGCGCCGAGGCTTCGAAGGCGCGCAGCGCATTCAACGGCGGCAGGCTGAGGAAGGCTTCGGGCATGCAGGAGTTTTTCTACAGGTTGTTTCAGGCATTCTGGTTCGAACCAGCGGGGAAAACCAGCTATATCAACGCTCAGCTCCCGAAAACACCGTTGCGGTGCCCGCAAACCCTGAGAGGAAAATCCGATGAGTGTAGAAAAAGTAGCTGTGGTGGTGGCCGGCGGCAGCGGCATGGGTGCGGCGGCGGCCAAGCGGCTGGCGGCGGACGGCTTCAAGGTCGCCATTCTTTCGTCGTCCGGAAAGGGCGAGGCGCTGGCTGGGGAATTGGGCGGGCTGGGCGTCACCGGCTCCAACCAATCCAATGAAGATCTGCAGCGTCTCGTCGACCTGACGCTCGAACGTTTTGGCCGCATCGACGTGCTGGTCAACAGCGGCGGCCACGGGCCGCGCGCGCCGATCCTCGAAATCACCGACGAGCAATGGCACACCGGCATGGATGTCTATCTGCTGAACGTCATCCGTCCGGTGCGCATCGTGGCGCCGCAGATGGTCAAGCAGAAGGGCGGCGCCATCATCAACATCTCGACCGCCTGGGTGATCGAGCCGAGCCCGATGTTTCCGACGTCCGCTGTGTTCCGCGCCGGGCTTGCCGCCTACACCAAGATCTTCGCCAACACCTATGCCGCTGACAATGTGCGCATGAACAATGTGCTGCCCGGCTGGATCGACAGCCTGCCGGCCACCGAGGAGCGCCGCGACAGCGTGCCGATGCAGCGCTACGGAACCTCGGAAGAGGTCGCCGCGACCATCGCCTTCCTGGCGTCCGAAGGCGCCGGCTACATCACCGGCCAGAACATCCGGGTCGACGGCGGCATCATACGCGCTATTTGAGGGCGTCGGTCGGGAGGGGATCCCGGCATCTCACCCCAAGGAGCAAAGAATGCGGCTTTTGATACTCGGCACCGGCTGGATGGCGCAGGAACATGCGCGGCGCTTCACCGCCATCGACGGCGTCGACATCGTCGGCGCGGTCGATGTCGATCCGGCACGGGTCGGCGAGTTCGCCGACAGTTTTGACATTCCCAACCGCTTTACCGCGCTGGATGAGGCGCTGACATGGGGTGAGTTCGACGCGGTGGCCAATGTCACGCCGGACCGCATCCACCACCCGACCACCATGGCGCTGGTCGCCGCCGGCAAGCCGGTGCTGTGCGAGAAGCCGCTGGCCGAAAACTATGGCCAGGCGACCGAGATGGCCGACGCCGCAGAGGCCGCCGGCATCGTCAACATGGTGAACCTCACCTATCGCAATGTGCCGGCGCTGCAGAAGGCCCGCCAGATGGTGCAGGCGGGCGAGATCGGCACCGTCAGGCATGTCGAGGCGTCCTACCTGCAAAGCTGGCTGGTGTCGAAATTCTGGGGCGACTGGCGCACCGATCCGAAATGGCTGTGGCGCCTGTCACGCGGCCACGGCTCCAATGGCGTGCTTGGCGATGTCGGCATCCACATCCTCGATTTCGCCAGCTATGGCGCAGCCGTCGACATCGACCATGTCTTCTGCCGGCTGCGCGCCTTCGACAAGGCGCCCGGCAACCGCATCGGCGACTACGGGCTAGACGCCAATGACAGCTTCGCCATGACGCTGGACTTTTCCAACGGCGCCTTCGGCGTGGTGCATGCCAGCCGCTGGGCGACTGGCCATCTCAACGAGCTGCGCCTGCGCATCTATGGCGAGAAGGGCGGCATCGAAGTGGTGCACAATCTGGATGGTTCGACGCTCAAGGCTTGCATCGGCGAAAACGTCGAGAACGCCATATGGGAAGAGCTCGACGCCGGCACGGTGCCGACCAACTACCAGCGTTTCACTGACGCGGTGCGATCCGGCGTGCAGGCCGAACCGTCCTTCCGCCATGCCGCCGAATTGCAGAAGGTGCTGGATCTGGCCGTCGTCTCGGACGAGAAGCGGGCGGAGCTGAGGGCGAGCGCTGAAACGCGGTGAGCTGGGCGAAGCGGCCTGCGCCAGCGGTCGAAGATAGCACTGCCGTCAACTTCGGACTGCGGTCCGCTCCAGTCAGGGGCCGGTCACGAGCGAAAAAACCAGTTTCTGTAAATTGCCGCCATCGCCGAATTCGACGCGGTCGAAATCGCGGCTTGCCAGCACCCGCGCCTTCGAGATTGCGTCGAGCCGCTTGACCACCTCGGCCCTTGTCTTGCTGCATTTGGGATCGTCGGCGACGGTCAGGCCGTTCGTCGCGGCTTGGATGTCGTGGACCATCTGGACCATGCTGGCGCCATGCACCTTCTCATGGGCGGCGACGCCGGCGATGAAAGTTTCCCAGTTCTTCTGGACGGCGGGCGGCAGGGAGCCGGAGGGTTTTGGCAAGGTGTAGGTGACGATCAGCTTCGGCCGCCCGGCCGTCAGCACGCAGTCCTTGCCACTGGGCTTGTAGTCCCTTAACCCCCAGGTCAGCTTGAAATTGGTGTAGGCGATGGCGCGGGCAATGCCGAGCTTTGGCCCTTTCTCGCCGATCGAGCGGTAGAGTTCGGCGCCGGACCGGCCCGAGATCGCGTAGGGCTCGATTTTCTCGACCGGCTTCCACTCGGCACGAGCGGTGAGCGGCGAGGCAAGCAGGGCGGCAAAGGACAGACACAGGCGAACGCAGGCTCTCAATCCAACTCTCCACGAAACAGGACCGGCTGCCGCAACGGGCAATGCCATCGGATCGCTTTTCCTATATGCTGCCGACGGGCGCTGCAAATGCCCTGGAGGCAGTCAATTGGGGGAGTCATGAGAGTTGCACATCTCATCGTCGCTGGTGCCTTGGCCGTCGTGCAGGCCGCGCAGCCGGCGTTTGCCGCGTCGTGCGGTGGCTGGAGCGCCAAGATGGAGGAAGACGAGGGCGGCAGCGTGCTGACGGCTTCGGTCTGCGGCGGGCCGAAAGGCGATGCGCATATGATGCTCACCTGTTTCGACACGCCAGTGCTGAGCTACGATCTCGGTGCCGCCGGCCAGCAGCTGGAACCTGGCATCAGCGGTTCGTTCGCGTTCAAGGCCGACGGCAAGACGGTAACGAAGACACTGCAGCTGGAGGCCATGTACAACTACTTCGTGGTCAATCTGGCGAAAGCCGATCCGCTGCTCGACCTGCTGCGCGGCAAAGGCGATGTGTCGGTCAGTTCAGCCAAATATGGCGAGATCAGCTTTCCGCTGAAGGGCTCCAGCGCGGCCATCGGCAAGGTGCTGGCGCAGTGCGGCAAGGCCGGGCCAGCGGATGGGGATTGACGGGGCTCTACAGTTCGATGCCGGCGCACCAATGAGGCGGTTCTCGTTGGCTCACCGGGCTTGCTGCCGAACCACCCCACCCAGTCGCACCGTCGCGGCCATCAACTCCTCGTCCGAAAACCCCGAAAAACCCAGCACCAGACCTTGCCGAGGCGCCCCGCCGATGAACATTGAGGACAAGGCCCTGGCGCCGACACCCGCCGCCTTCGCCGCCTCGACGATCGCGGTGTCCGGCCCGGCGTCCTTCAGCGTCGCCATCAAATGCAACCCCTGTTCGGGCACGGTTACTTCGAGGGCATCGCCGCAATGCGCCTCGAGGCCGGCGACCAGGACGTCGCGCGCGGCCTGGACGCGGCGGCGCACGCGCCGGAGATGCGCGGCGAAATGGCCTTCGTTCAACAGGTCGGTCAGCGCGCCTTCGGCCAGCGTCGAGGGGAAGCGGTCGGAGCGCGCCCTGACCGCCATCACGGCATCGAGCAGCGCTTCGGGCACCACGACATAGCCGATGCGCAGGCCGGGGAAGAGGATTTTCGAGAAGGTGCCGAGATAGGCGACACGGTCTGAACCGTCCATGCCCTGCAGCGAGGTCAGCGGCGGGCCGGCATAGCGGAACTCGCTGTCGTAGTCGTCCTCGATGATCCAGGCATCGATGCGCCGAGCCCAGTCGAGCAAAGCGAGACGGCGGCGCATCGTCATCGTCACGCCGAGCGGATATTGATGCGAGGGCGTGACATAGGCCGCGCGCGCCTTGGAGCACAGGCTTTCGCCGATCTCGGGATCGAGCCCTTCCGCGTCGACCGGTACCCCAAAAACCCTGGCGCCGCTGCCGGCCAGCACGGCCTGCGCCATGGGATAGCAGGGGTTTTCGATCCAGACGGCATCGCCGGGGCTGAGCGCGGCGCGCACCAGAAGATCCAGCCCCTGCTGCGTGCCCGAAGTCAGCACGATCTGGCCGGCATCGCAGCGCACGCCGCGTGCGGTCCTGAGATAGGTGGCAATTGCCGTGCGCAGCGGCAGGCCGCCGCGCGGATCGCCATAGCGGAAATGCTCCGGCCCGGGGCGAGCGAGGTGGCGCGACAGAAGGATGCGAAACAAATTAAGCGTGCGCGGATCGGACACCGCCACGCCAAGGCCGCAAGGCAGCGAGGTGGCGGCATCGATCTCGGGTGGCCGTGGCTTGACCAGTGTTGTCGGCAGATGCGGCACGTCAGGCGCGACGAAGGTTCCGGCACCGATCCTGGCGACGGCGAAGCCTTCCGAGACCAGCATTTCAAAACAGGCAACCGCCGCCGAACGCGATAGGCCGAAGCGCTGTGCGAGATCCCGGGTGGTCGGCAATTTGGCCCCGGCGGCCAGCGCGCCGGTCTCGATCAGCCGCCTGAGCGCCGCATAAAGCTCGCGGCTGCGCGGGCCGTCGCCCGGGAGGACCGGGATCAGCGCCGACCAATCCGGCAAATTGGTCTGTTTTTTCTTCATCGGATTGGTTCTTTTATCAACCAATGTCATGGCGCATGGTTGGCAGACAACAACCAAGGATGCAAGCCGTGAACGACACGCCAGCCAGCTTTCCGACCACCAGCCGCAACCGCGTCAAGCGCCTGCACGAGCGCGGCAGCTACGACCATGCGGCAGTCTTCGCGGTGCTGGATGCCGGGCTGCTGTGCCATGTCGCCTATACGTTCGACGGCCAGCCCTATTGCACGCCGACCATCCACTGGCGCGAGGACGACATGCTCTACTGGCACGGCTCGTCGGCCAGCCGCATGCTGCGCAATCTGCGCGACGGCACGCCGGCGTGTCTGACGGTGTCGCATCTCGACGGGCTGGTGCTGGCGCGCTCGGGCTTCAACCATTCCGCCAATTACCGCTCGGCGATGTGTTTCGGCACGGCGCGGATCATCGATGAGCCTGATGAGAAACTGAAGGCGCTGGCCGGCGTCGTCGACCGCTTCTACCCCGGCCGGAGCGAGACTCTGCGGCCGATCTCGGTGCAGGAGGCCAAGGCGACGACGGTGATCGGCATGCGCATCGAAGAGGCATCAGCCAAAGTGCGCGCTAAGGGGGTCGCCGACGACGAGGAGGATTACGGGCATCCGGTGTGGGCCGGCGTCATCCCGGTGCGGATGGTGGTCGGCGCCGCCGAGCCGTGTCCGAGGCTGCTGCCCGGTGTGGAGCGGCCGCAGAATCTGGCTAGATATGCCGAGGGTGCGAGACTTGATGACGCGCTGACGCAGGCGCAGCTGGCGTATGAGGGCGGGGTGTAATTCGCGCCTTTCCCTTCTCCCCTCGTGGGTCCGAAGGACGGGGCGAGACCAGTGGTTCGCCCCAGGGCGGTGGCCTCGCGAAGCGGGGTCGGATGAGGGGTGTTTCAGGGAACGCCAACGCCTCACTCCGCTGGAACACCCCTCATCCGTCTCGGCGCCGACGCGCCGATCCACCTTCCCCCACAAGGGGGAAGGGAGAGGGCACCTTGCCGTTGCCGCCGCCTCGCGATATCTCGACACCATGATCACCTTCCGCCGTGCGCAGGCCTCCGACCTGCCTGATATCGTCGCGATGCTGGCCGACGATCCGCTTGGCGCCGGCCGCGAGGACGCCTCCTTGCCGCTGGCGCAAGGCTATATCGATGCTTTCAAGGCCATCGACGCCGATCCCAATCAGCTGCTGGCGGTGGCCGTGGATGGCGGCGAAGTGATCGGCACCTTGCAGATATCTTTCCTGGCCGGGCTCTCGCGCAAGGGCGCGTGGCGCGGCCAGATCGAGGCGGTTCGGGTTGCCGGCCACCGGCGCTCGGGGGGCGTCGGCAGGCTGATGATCGAATGGGCGATCGATGCGTGCCGGGTGCGCGGCTGCGGCCTCGTCCAGTTGACCACCGACAGGTCGCGCGCGGACGCGCACCGCTTCTATGAGAGCCTCGGCTTCACCGGCAGCCATCTCGGCTATAAGAGAACCTTGTAGTTTCCCGCCCCCGTCCCGCCCGGCCAGCGGCTGGCGCATAGCGGACGGCTTTCAGGCCCTATTCAAAGCGCCGGCAAAGACTGATATAGGTCAGCCAAGTTGACCTATATTGCAGCGTCTGGGGAGGCGTGTCGTGACCCTTATGAATCTGTTGGCTTCGCGCTCGTCGCGCATGAAAGCGTCCGAAATCCGCGAGCTCCTGAAGCTGCTCGACCAGCCGGACATCATTTCGTTCGCCGGTGGTATTCCCGATCCGGCGCTGTTCCCGGCCGAGGCGATCCGTGACGCCTATGCTTCGGTGCTGGGCGGCGCGGAGGCGGGTGCGGTGCTGCAGTACCAGGTCTCGGAAGGCTACCTGCCGTTGCGGCGCTGGCTCGCCGGGCAGATGGGCAAGCTCGGCGTCGCCTGTGACGAGGCCAATATCTTCATCACCTCCGGCTCGCAGCAGGCGCTGGACTATCTCGGCAAACTGTTCCTGTCGCCGGGCGATACCGCGCTGGTGACGTGGCCGACTTATCTCGGCGCGCTGCAGGCTTTCAACGCCTATGAGCCTCGCTACGACCGGCTGACCCCGGCCGGCGGCAACATGACGCCCGATGCCTATCGCGCGGCAGCGGCAGCAAATGGCGGCAAGGCCAAATTCGCCTATCTGGTGCCGGATTTCGCCAACCCGACCGGCAACACGCTGAACCGTGAGCAGCGCAAAGCGGTGCTCGACCTTGCCGGCGAACTCGACATCGCCGTCATCGAGGATGCCGCCTATCGCGCGCTGCGCTATGACGGCGACGGCGTGCCGCCGATCCTGGCGCTCGACTGCATCAGGTCCGGCGGCATCGACAAGGCGCGCACGCTCTATTGCGGCTCGTTCTCGAAGATACTGTCGCCGGGCATGCGCGTCGGCTGGGTTTGCGCCCCGCGCCACATCGTCGAGAAACTGGTGCTGATGAAGCAGGCCTCGGACCTGCACAGCCCGTCGATCAACCAGGTGGTGATGCATCGTGTCGCCGAAGCCGTCTTCGACGGCCAGGTGGAAAAACTTATCGGCGCCTATCGCGAGCGCCGCGACGGGCTGCTCTCGGCACTGGAATCCAATATGCCGGAAGGCGTGACCTGGAGCCGCCCGGAAGGCGGCATGTTCGTCTGGGTAACGTTGCCGGAAGGGGCCGACGCCACCGAGCTTCTGGCGCGGTCGGTGAAAGAAGGGCGGGTGGCCTTCGTGCCGGGCAGCGCCTTTTATGCCGACGGCACCGGGCGCAACACGCTGCGGCTGTCCTTCACGCTCGCCGACCGGCGCGCGGTGAGCGAAGGCATTCCAAGGCTAGCCGCCATCCTAAAGGGATAGGCCGGCTCCGGAGGCCGGCTTTTCCTCCGCCATCACAGTCACCAGCCGCTCAAGCTTTGAAAGCCTGGTGCGAGCAAGCTTGCGGACCGGCTTTTCGAAACCTGCTTCGCCGTTTTCGACGACGAAGACCAACGTCATGAAATCGAGCATGAACTCATCGATGGCTGCCGCGACCTCGCGCGACCTGCCCTTGAACCGGCGCAGCAGAGCGGTTGCTTCCTCGATATCGTCGACACCGGCGCTATCGACCAGCGCTTCGAGCCTCTGAAAACAGTCCAATCGCAATTCCTCCCACCGGGGCACCCAACCCGGTTGTGAGCGGAAAGTTCCAAACTGTGAGTGCTCTCGCGAAGAAATCGCCTCCACCGCTTCCGCGGTTTCGACGGGCCATCGGCAATTTTTTGTTCGGGTGGAACCTCCGCGGCCAACGAAGGTTCTTACCAGGTCTGATCCCCCCTCAGACCCCTGAAGGCTAGACATCCTTTCCAAAGGCCCGCCGGCTCCCCTCCCGGCGGGCTTTTTGTTTGCTGGATAGAACAAGTATCCGCATTGACGACGCCCTGTCCGAACCTAAATTCGAACCTCACGAGGAGGCATCTTTATGGAAACCCAGGAATTGCATCGCGGCCGGCTCATCGACCACATCCAACTGGTGGTCAGGGATCTCCCGGCCAGCCGGCGTTTCTACGAGGCGGTCCTGCAGGCGATCGATGTTCCGATCGGTGGGATCGGCGACGATTTTTTCTGGGCCGACGAGCTGTTTGTCTCCACTGCCGACAGCCGGGCCGCACAGGGAAAACTCACCGGTCGCCATCACCTGGCTTTCCAGGCAAGGGACCACGCCATGGTCGACGCCTTCTACAAGGCCGGACTGGCGGCTGGCGGCACGGACAATGGCGCGCCGGGCGAACGGCCCTATCATCCCGGCTATTACGCCGCCTTCCTGCTCGATCCCGACGGCAACAACATCGAGGCCGTCCATCACGGTCCGCATAGTCGCAGCGCCGCTTCGGTGAAGATCACCTTCTAAGCTGCCGATATTCAGCCGGCCGGATCGCGGGCGCATGCGATGCCTGAGAGAAGTTGCCTTGCGTTGCCAGATTGGTGGCCCCGATGCTAACCGTGCAAATGGCGGGCGGGAATCGGTATGGAAGCAACGCGCGCTGCAAATCCTCAATAAAACTCCCCTTACCCCCTTGGAGATACATTTTTTATGCAAAACCCAACAAGGGCGATCTGTGCCGCCACGCTTTTATTTGCGATCGGGGCCGTGGGCCTCACAAGTATATCACCTTTTGCTTATGTTTCATCGGCGCAGGCGCAGGAGGAATATCTTCCGACCCAGAAGGATTTTGTCGGCAAATGGAAACTCAACGGCGGAGCCATCCGGCCGCCGCGCGATATGAAGGATGCGCCGACGCCGGAACAAGAAGCGGCCGCCAACGAGTTCCAGCAGACAGTGACCGCGTTTTACGGCGCGTTCGACTATCTGGAGATCACGGCGGACGGCCGCTACAATTTTCATCAGCCGGGTGATCCGACGTCGGGGCCTTGCGTCTGGTGCGGAACCTGGTCCTTCAGCAACAGTTCGGCGTGGCTCAAGCTAGAGACGGCGCCAAGGCTGGATATCTACGCCAAGGACGGCGACATGCAGATGACCTACACTGTCGAACCCGACGAAAAATCGAAATATGCTTGGCTGGTTTTCGGCTGGACGAAGGCCGAGTAGGCGGCGGCGCACGGCTCGCCACACCTAAACGGGCCTAAGCGGCTTTTCATCCATCTCGTATCCTCGTATACGAGATGGAGCCAGCCGCCCGAGGAAGTCCGCATGAGCCCATTGCCTGAAACCGTGCCGTTTTTCAGCCAGTGGGAGACGCCCGACCTGACGCTGGACGTGCTCGCCGACGGCGCGGATGTTGCGCTCAGGCGCGATCCGCTGTGGCGGCGATCCGGGGCGGAGACCCTCGATGAGTATGCGGCCTGGGCGGCCAACATCTGCGGCATGGCGTGCCTGAAGATGATCCTCGCCAGCCGCGGCGAGATCGTGCCGACGATCGAGCTTGCCAAGCGCTGCACCTTATATGGCGGCTATGTCGTCAACGGGGGATCGATCAAGGGGCTGATCTACGCGCCCTTCGTCAGCTTCGTGAAAGAGGTTTTTGGACTCCGGGCCGAGGTGGTGACCAATGTCGCGACGGCGGAGATTCCGGCGATCATGCAGCGGACGCGCTTCTTCATCGCGTCGGTCAGCAGTTCGATCCGCTGGCCCGAGCGAGAGCCGCCCTCGAAGGGCGGTCATCTGGTGCTGGTCACGGCGGCATCCAACCAGGGTTTCCTCTTCCACAACCCGTCCGGCCATGACCCCGCCACACAGGCAGACGCAGTGTTGGCGCCGGCCGATTTCGACCGCTTCTTCGCCAATCGCGGCATTGCCGTCGCCATGTGATTTTTTTGACAGTCGAGGGATTTCGATGACCGGTAAGACAAGAGTGGCCATCCTCTATGGCGGGCGTTCGGCCGAGCATGACGTGTCGCGCCTTTCGGCCGCCAATGTGCTGAAGGCGATCGACCGGACGCGCTACGACATCGTGCCGATCGCCATTACCAAAAGCGGCAGATGGCTGCTGCAACAACTTGATGACGCGGCAGGGGCGCCGGCATCCGAAGATGGTGCCGAGGTCGCGCTGCTGCCCGGCGGCAAGGGCCGGCTGGTCGCCGTCTCGCGGGATGGTACGCAGCCTGACCTGCCCCCCATCGACGTCGTGTTCCCGGTGCTGCACGGGCCGTTCGGCGAGGACGGCTCGGTGCAGGGCTATGCCGAGGTCGCCGATGTAGCCTATGTCGGCTGCGGCATCCTCGCGTCGGCCGCGGCCATGGACAAGGATGTCGCCAAGCGGCTGATGCGCGAGGCGGGATTGGCGGTTGCCCGCTCCGTCACCGTGCATCGAAACGGCAAGCATTCCTTCCAGGAGATTGCCGGGGCGCTCGGCCTGCCGTTCTTCGCCAAGCCGGCGCGCCAGGGCTCGTCCTTCGGGGTCAGCAAGGTGAATGACAGGGATGGCTTCGAGCAGGCCATCGACACGGCTTTCCGCTACGACGGCAAAGTGTTGATCGAGGAGTTCGTCGAGGGCCGCGAGATCGAGTTCTCGGTGCTGGAGCGCGCCGACGGGTCGCTGACGGTGTCGCTGCCCGGCGAGATCATTCCGGCCGGCAAGCACGGCTTCTACACCTATGAGGCAAAATATCTCGATGCCGACGGCGCGCTGGTCAAGGTGCCCGCCGATGTCCCGACCGATGTGGCCGAGAAGGCCAGGGATATGGCGCGGCAGGCGTTCCAGGCGCTTGGCTGCGAAGCCATGGCGCGCGTCGATTTCTTCCTGCGCGCCGATGGCAGCCTGCTCGTCAACGAGGTCAACACCATTCCCGGCTTCACCGACATCTCGATGTATGCCAAGGCGCTGGCGGCGTCAGGCATCGGCTACAGCCAGACCATCGACGTGCTGATCGAGCATGCGCTGGCCAGGCATGCGGCGCGCTGATCCGATCGGTCGAGAGCGGCCGACGCGGGCCGGATCATTGCCCGTTGAGCGAGGCGTATTTCATCGTTGGCTAAAGTTGCACGTCCGCTCTATATGCCCGATCATGGCATTTGGCAGGGGAGGCATCACGTGGCCAATCGTCGAAACGGCACGGCGTCTCCGGCTGATGGGCTAGGGGACGCCCTTTCAGCGGCCGCGCCCCATCCGCGAACCTCTTTGCCCAATATGGCGGCCATCGTCACGACGGTGGCCGCACTGTATTTCGGGCGCGAGGTTTTCCTGCCGATCGCGATCGCGCTGCTGCTGACCTTCGCACTGGCGCCGCTTGTCTCAGCTCTTAAAAAGATAGGCATTCCCCGGATTGCCGCCGTCATTGCCAGCGTGCTCGGCGCTTTCGCGGCCCTTGGCCTGTTCTCCTTCATCGTCGCTACGCAGGTCAGCGAACTGGCGCAGAACATCCCAGTCTACCAGACCAACATCCTGACCAAGATCCGCTCGCTCAAGGAAACCGGGGTCGGGGGCGGGATCCTTGCCAGACTGAGCAAGGTGGTCGAGCGGGTCGGCCAGGAGATCGACCGGCAGGACCCCTCGCTGCCGGCTGCCACCCCGGAAAAGCCGCCGCGCGAGCCGGTGCCGGTCGAGATCGTCGCGCGCGAAAGGCCGCTCCAGGTCCTGCAGAACATCGTCGGTCCGCTGATCAGCCCGCTTGGGTCGGCCGGACTGATCATCGTCGTCGTCATCTTCATGCTGCTCGAGCGGGAGGATCTGCGCGACCGCTTCATCCGGCTTGTCGGCTACGGCGACCTCCACCGCACCACCGAGGCGCTTCAGGATGCCGCCAAGCGGGTGGGCCGCTATCTCTTGATGCAATTGGTCGTCAACATCGTCTACGCCGTGCCGATCGCGATCGGGCTCTGGGCCCTCGGTATTCCCAATGCGCTGCTGTGGGGGCTGCTGGCGCTGGCGCTGCGTTTCGTTCCCTATATCGGCCCGATCATAGGCATGCTTTTGCCGCTGTTCCTGGCGCTGGCCGTTGCGCCGGGCTGGTCGCTCGTGCTGTGGACCGCCGGCCTGTTCGTGGTGATGGAGCTGATCACCGGCAATATCATCGAACCCTGGCTCTACGGTTCGCGGACAGGACTGTCGCCGCTGGCGATCATCGTCGCGGCGATTTTCTGGACGTGGCTCTGGGGGCCGCTCGGGCTGATCCTGTCGACACCGCTCACCGTCTGCCTGGTGGTGCTGGGCAGACACGTGCCGCAGTTTGAATTCCTCGACGTGCTGTTCGGCAACGAGCCCGTGCTCGAACCCCATGCGCGCCTGTACCAGCGGCTGCTGGCCGGCGATCCGGAAGAAGCCACCGACCATGCCGAGGAGATGCTGGAGGAGAAATATCTGGTCGAATTCTACGACAAGGTTGCCATTCCGGCGCTTTTGCTGGGCGAACAAGACCGTGTGCGCGGCGTCATGGGCGATTTGCAAAGGCGGCAGGTGGCGGCCAGTGCCCTGATGCTGGTCGCCAATCTCGACGACAGCGCGCAGGAGGAGGCAGGCGAGGAGGAGTCGCACGTGGCCGCAGAGGCGAGCGACGATGGCGATCCAAGCGGGGAGGACGAGACCGAACTGCCCGATGGCACGGATATCTCCGTGCTTTGCGCCGGCGGGCGTGGCGAGCTCGACGACGCCGCCGCCGCTATGCTGGCGCAGGTGCTGGAGGTGCAGGGCGCGACGGTATCGAAAGCCGGCTTTGCCGATATGGAGCCCGCCAGCATTCGCCGCCTTGAGCTCGAAACCGTCGACACCGTCGTGGTCGGATTCCTGAACCGGGATTCCGTCAAGCACGCCCGCTTCCTGGTTCGCCGGCTGAAGCGCGCCAAGGCCGCACTTCGGGTGGGAATCGTGTTCTGGTCGGAGGCCGCTGCTGAGGACAAGGAGACGGCCGACAAACTGGCCCGTGACTTGAACGCGGATTTCGTGGCGCATGGCATGGTCGACGCCGTGCTGGGCGCGCTCTCAAACGAGCCGCCGGTCGCTCTCAAGCTCGTCGCCAAACGGCGCATGCGGCGACAGCGGGCCGCGTCCAAGAAGGTCACGGCGGCAGCGGCGGATTAGGCCCTGCCTTTGCCTTCTTCGGCAATGTCGGGGTCGACAAGCCAGGCACGAACTGCGGAAAATAGTTCACACCGATGTCGATTTCCGGGAGGCCCATTCGTCTTCACGATAGGGAGCCGAAGAATTCGCCCAATCAGGAACGATGCGATGACAATCACCATCACGGCATTTGAGCGATCGCCCGATCGCGGCAAGGGACTGGCGCGCGATACGCGCGTTCGCTGGGCGCTCGAAGAGGTAGGGCTGCCTTATGAGGTTCGGTTTGTTTCCTTCGCGCAGATGAAGGCGCCGGACCATCTGGCCCTCCATCCCTTCGGCCAGATCCCCACCTACGAGGAGGGTTCTCTCTCACTGTTCGAGACCGGCTCGATCATCCTTCACCTTGCCGAGCAGCACGCGGGCCTGCTGCCCGGCGATCGCGATGCCCGCGCGCGTGCGATCACGTGGATGTTTGCCGCACTTAACACAGTCGAGCCGCCGATCCTCGAATTAACGACGGCAAAGATATTCGAAGCTGACAAGCCCTGGAGCGAGGAGCGTTTGCCATTGGTGAAGGATCGTGTTCGCGCCTGTCTCGACAGGCTCTCGGCTCGTCTGGACGCCGCCGAGTGGCTCGACGATGCATTCAGCGCGGGCGATCTGTTGATGGTATCGGTGCTGCTGCGACTAAGAATGTCGGGCATTTTGGACGAATATCAAAACCTTGCTGCATATGTAGCGCGCGGTGAAGCTCGGCCTGCTTACATCAGGGCTTTCGCTGCGCAATTTGCGATCAACGCTCCACCGGCCAGCTGAAACATTGGCTGATAAAGCCGAGCCGACAGCCGATTTGACATCAGCTGCCGCCGAAGAGTTGAGCGAGAGCATTGCCCTCAGAGCGAGACGGGCGGCGCCCCCTACCGGTCGACCATCGCCATGCCCCGCTCGGTGTAGCGCGGGCCGGAGATTTTCCCCGGCGCGAGCGCTTCGTCGAGCGCGGCCATCTCGGCGGCATCGAGTTTGATCGCGGCGGCGGCGACGTTCTCTCCCAGGTATTTTGTGCGCTTGGTGCCGGGGATCGGCACGATGTCGATGCCAAAGCCGTCGCCCTTCGCCAGCAGCCAGGCCAGCGCGATCTGGCCGGGCTTGATGCCTTTGGCTGCTGCGATGTCGCTCACCTTGGCGGCCGCCTCGACATTGGCGTCGTAGTTTTCGCCTTGGTAGCGCGGGTCGTTGCGGCGATAATCGCCGTCGGGATAGTCTTCCGCGCGCTTGACCTGGCCGGTGAGAAAACCTCGGCCGAGCGGCGAGAACGGCACCAGGCCGATGCCGAGTTCGCCAAGCAGCGGGATGATCTCCGGCTCCAGATTGCGCTCCCACAGCGAATACTCGCTCTGCACCGCTGACACCGGGTGCGCAGCATGCGCCCGGCGGATGTTGGCCGCGCCGGCCTCCGACAGGCCGAAGAAGCGCACCTTGCCTTGCGCGACGAGTTCGCCGACGGCGCCCGCGACATCCTCCATCGGCACCGCCGGGTCGACGCGGTGCTGGTAGAGCAGGTCGATATGGTCGGTTCCGAGGCGGCCGAGCGAGGCTTCCACGACCTCACGAATATGCTCGGGCCGGCTGTCGGTTCCGACCTGCTTGCCGTTTTCGATACGGAAGCCGAATTTCGTGGCGATCGTCACCTGGTCGCGCTTGCCCTTTAACGCCCGACCGAGCAAGGCTTCGTTGGCGTAGGGACCATAGACCTCCGCGGCGTCGAGGAAGGTGCAGCCGAGTTCGATGGCACGGTGCAGCGTGGCGATGGATTCGGCCTCGTCGGCCGGGCCGTAGGACTGGCTCATGCCCATGCAGCCGAGGCCGATGGCCGAGACCTGCAGCCCCTGGCTGCCGAGCTTGCGTGTTTTCAGGGTCATGGCAGGCGTTCTCCGGGAAGGGTCCAGGAATTATAGCAGCCGATCGCTCAATTCCCACAGGGTGTTCGGCCGCATGCCGATGGCTTGAAGACGACGCGGCCGCCCCATGGCTGCTCCATGCGGCGGCGCTATTCTTCCACGGCCAGGATCACTCCGGCAATCGCGGCGCCGACAAAAGCGCCCACGGATGCGCCGACAAGGGGATCGGCCATGATATGGTTGCCGACCACTTCGCCGACACCGCCTCCAGCCAATGTGCCGGCAATTATACCGATGAAAAGGCGGAGAAGTGGATCTGTAGTCAGGCGATTCAGCATCATCATGGCCTTTGCAGCTCGCTCACGTGTTGGAGGCGACATCGCGGGTGGACGGAGGCTTGGGCCTATGAGCGGCACGCTGATTTGACGCCTGCGGCGCAACGCTGGGCGTGGCTTTGGCATTCCCAGCGGTGTTGGACGCTTGCGCCTTGCGGCGCCTGAGCCAGTTGGATGACAGTTCGGCAAGGAGACTGCGCAGAGCCTTCACCACGTCCTCCTGAGTGCGGCGAGGCCAAAACCTCCATGCACCCAGTTTGTTCCACACCGAAAACAATCGTTCGCGAAACGGCGCCTGCCGGTGCGATCGGCCTGTTTGCCGGGTTCTGTCGACGAGTGGATCGGAGGTTGCGGCATGTTCTGCCAAGCAGGCTGGCAGGTGACGTGACGCTGCCAGGGTCCCAGTGCGCTGAAAGCGGGTTCGGCATCACCTGCCGATATAGGCGGCCAGTTCGTCCGGCGTCCCGTTCGGGAAGGCCTGTTTCAGAAAGTCCAGGAAAGCCGACACGCGCGGGCTGAGCAGCCGCCGAGACGGGTAGAGCGTCCAAAGAGCGATCTCCGGGCCGTCAATGTCTCCCCAATTCACCAGTGTGCCGTCAGCCAAATCGTGGGCCACCAACGAAATGGGAAGACGTGCTGCCCCGACCCCCGCTCGCACCGCATCGCGCACGATAATGAGCGTTCCCAAAGCGAGGACCGGCTCGATTTTTATCGTCGACCGGCCAGCCTCTGTCTTCACGTGCCATGTTTGCCGTTCGCCTGTCCCGCGCGCAACGCCAGGGGCCGGACCACCGGTGCGAGGAAGGTGAGGGCTCGCCACGACGACCAGCCGGTCGCGGAGAAACGCCCGTCCGACCAGGCTTTCGTCGGGATCCGGGTTGACCCGGATCACCAGGTCGTAGCCTTCCTCGATCATGTCCACAGCCCGGTCCTCCGTCGTGACCTCCAGCCTCACCTCCGGAAATTTGAGGGTAAATCCCGCAGCGATCCTCCCCATCGCGGTCTGAGAAAAAAGCAGGGGCGCGCTGATACGCAATCTGCCCTTGGGTTTGCGACCGCCCGAGGCGATCTCCGCAGCCGTCTCGTCCAGTTCGGCAAGCAATACTCCCGTCCGCTCGAAGAGCGCCCGTCCTTCTTCGGTCAGCTTCAGGTTGCGCGCGCCCCGTTCAAACAGGCGCAGGTCAAGGCTGCTCTCCAAGTCTCCAACCCGCCGCGACAAGGTTGCCTTGGGCCGGCCGGTGGCCCTTGCCGCTTTGCCGAAACCGCCATGGCGGGCAACGAGGTTGAAATCGGTGAGGGCCAGAAGATCCATGAGTGTTCCACCAGTGAGACGGTGCGTCTAAAATTTCGGCCTGTTTGACTGTTTGTGAGCCACACATATTGGGCCTGTCAAGCAACCCAACAGGAGAAATTCCATGACCATCCTCGTTACCGGCGCCACAGGCAATGTTGGCCGCCAAGTCGTCGAGCACCTCGTCAAGCGTGGCGCCGACGTCCGTGCTCTCGTCCGCGATCCGTCGAAAGCCAGCTTTCCGGCAGGCGTATCGGTCGCGCAAGGCGATTTTCTCGATGTCGATTCACTGCGCAAAGCCATGTCCGGCGTTTCCACCCTGTTCCTCTTGAACGCCGTGGTGCCGGACGAATTCACCCAGGCTTTGGTCGCGCTGAACGTCGCCCGATCGGCGGGTATCGAGCGGATCGTCTATCTCTCGGTGCTCCATGCGGACGTCTATGTGAACGTGCCGCATTTCGCCGGCAAATTCGGCGTCGAGCGAATGATCGAGCAGATGGGCTTCCAGGCCACGATCCTGCGCCCGGCCTATTTCATCCAGAACGACCTGATGATCGAAGACGTCATCACCGGCTACGGCACCTACACAATGCCGGTCGGCGCCAAGGGGCTCGCCATGGTCGACGTGCGTGATATCGCCGAGATCGCCGCTCTCGAGCTGCTGCGCCGCGAACGGTCCGCGGAGCCGCTTGCGCTCGAGCGGATCAACCTCGTCGGTCCGCAGACACTGACCGGGACGGATATCGCCGCTATCTGGTCCGACGTGCTTGCCCGCCCGATCAGCTACGGCGGCGACAACACCGAAGATTTCGAGCAGAATCTCAAGCAGTTCCTGCCTGCCTGGATGGCGTACGACATGCGCTTGATGGGCGAACGGTTCCTGACCGACGGCATGCTGCCCGAGGCCGGCGACGTCGAGCGCCTGACCACGCTTCTGGGCCGCCCGCTGCGTCCCTATCGCGACTTCGCCTCACAAATCGCCGGCTCCGCCTGAGGAACTGCTCTGGTCATCACCAAGGTACGGAAACAGCAGGGCGGCCTTTTGAGGAGGCCGCTCTGGCTGGCACGGGACAAATGCGCGTTCAGCCTGAACCGCCCTACTGCAGGGTGGCCTCACCAGGTCTGTCGAGTTGGGCGTTGACGCGCTCACCATCGTCGCCACCGAGGCCATCCACGAACAGACCAGCTACGCCGTCGAAATTGGTGAGCCCGTCGAATTCAATTGCCGCGCCAATCAGCTGGGCTGCCTGGAAGACAAGGTATTCGACGTCCTCGAGGGCGACGTTTTCGGCCAGATTCCTGACCCTTACATGCTCCGCCACCGCCGTGATGCTGACGATGCCGGTCTTCCTGAAGGCGACCTGGACTGCTGAACGGACGTCATCGCGCAGTCGCGCCGAGTAATCATACCGCATCGAAACCTCCCAAAGGGAATGGTTTTCTGTTCAGGTTGCACAATGCGGCAGGGGCTTGGGCTTGGCAAGTCACTAATTAAATTATACACAAACAAATCAAATAGTTAGCATAGTTGTGCAACTGTGTGTGTTACGCCGAATACGCATCACGCTCTTCATGAGCATGACAAGCGGTTCACCCATCGCGAGGTCTTGACGCGCTAGGAGCGGTTTCCTAACTATGAGTTGAGTAAGTTGAATACTCATTCTACGTATTCATGGTGCGGAGCGAGGGAAGCGCGATGACTGAACTGGAACGCCCGGAACGGTTGCAGATCATGCTGACGTCAGACGAACTGGCGGCGCTGGAAAACTGGCGCTTTGACAAGCGCATGCCGAGCCGTTCGGCCGCCGTGAGGGAATTGCTGCGGCGCGGTCTTGCCTCGGATGGCTTCCTGACGGCGGAGCAAGGGACGAAGTCGCAAGACTTCGGCATCTTGCCAACCGCCGGCGGCAACGGCATTTCCGACGGCGGCAAGGAGTAGGGCGGTTCACCACGCGTGAGCCGCCCTGGCCCCGCAGGCCGGTCGGCAGTTGCCGCGACGCGGCGCCGGCTGGCGTACCGGGACGAGACTCTCGGTTCAGAGGATGTTGGTCGTCACTTCGACGACGATCGCGGCACCTTCCAGGCTGCCATTGGTGACGTGCACGACGCGCGATACCCCGCAGATCCTGCGTGGTTCCGTCGATCGACAGCGCGACACTTTCGCCGATCCGTGGAACCGCCTGAAAAATGGCGTCCGTGGCCTCCGGCCGGTTGTCGATCGATATGCGGCAGTTGACGGTCATGAGATGTCTCCTGTGTCGGCCCGGTGGTCAACGCGGTGTCCGCGAAATGGTTTCAGGAGGCCGGTGCAACTTAATGGCGCCCGGATTCGTAAAGCAGTAATTGCTCCATCGTTCATCGTAACGGAGCAACAGCTCGCTGGGGAGGGCGTTGGGGCTGCCCCGGCGAGCTTGATCCGATTTGCCCAGGGGCGTGGCGTCACCGAGGCATGGAGACGAGTTTCGGAGCCCGCAATTCCCCGGCCATCCTTGCCGCCTGGAAGATTGTCATCAAAACCAGGATGGGCTCACCCTCGGTCGGGTTGATGGTCAGGACGACGCGGCCGAGCTCGTCGCTCATGCCGCAAGACCAATCCTTGACGGCTATCACTTTTCTCGCGGCCATATGCCTTCTCCTGAACCGGAGGTCCCCTGCGGGCTACGCGGTCTGGAGTTGGTCGACAGAACCTTCGCCTGACATTGCAACCAGCCGAAATGCGGCAAATGCGGTCAATATTATGAAAACCGCCGTGACGTTCAGGGACATCGTCGATGCAAGGACGCCCCCGTCAAAGCAACTCAGTTCCATGGCGCTGCACCCCTTGAAGCCACTGACGGTCCGGATGATGATCCTGCTTGGGGCGAAATACAAGCGTTCGCTAATACGCTGATGCCGGCTGGCCAGCCCTGCGCGCAGCTTTTGAGCAGCCGAACGCTTGGTTGCTGGTTCCCGCTCAAGGGCTCGAACCTCGATTCACGCCTTCAAAGGGCGCTGTCCTACCATTAGACGAAGCGGGAAAATGCACGTTGCGCCCCACCCCTAGCCGGTTCGCGCGCCGGGATCAACGCACTGCGGCGGCAAAGCCGATTGGAAGCGCGGTGTCAGTCCGGAAAGTTGGTGACAGGTTCCTCGCAGCGGTAGACCGGGCAGCTGCCGTCACGGGTCGGGACATAGGCCGACATCGGCACCTCCGGCCAGTCGCATTCGTTGCCGAACTGCCTGACATAGCGGTCATAGGTGTTGGGGCCGGTGGTCAGCACCACGGCATGGCGGCTTTGGAGCAGTTGCCGGAGTTGGTCGCAACTCATCGTGCGGGTGTCAGGCCTGGCTTCGGCGAGGCCGGTCGCGGCCAGCAGGATCGCTGCCGTCATCAAGGCAATTCGGCGCATTGGCATGGCTGTTCCCTCGAATGGCTGTATCGGCCGAAACTCGCATCCCAGCGGGTGGTTCCGCAACCGCCGGCTGGCCGTCTGTGACGGCGCAACCAAATGGTCCGTCGTGCATTGCTGGGGATGGATGGCAGGAAGCCCTACGAAACCCCGCAATGGCGGACCGGAAACGGGGATCGCGAGGCCATGTGCTGTTCCTTTTGCGGCGGCCGCGACCACAGTTACGAGGACTGTCCGCAAAGGGATGCCGACGCCGATCCAGCATGGAATGCCCCTGATCCTCCCAAGCCGGACTGATCGGCACCGGTGTGCCGCACTGGCTATATTCCCTGCGGCCACCGGCATTCGCCCATCTGACGTCCTGATTTTCAACGCCGTCCGGCTACATCCTGACCTTGCCGGTGTCACCGATTTCCGGGCGGCTGTCGCTGACCGTTGCGGCCAGCATCTTCACATAGCTGACCACGGTGCCGGGGCTGTCCCAATACTGGGCGTCTTTCGGCGTCACCTTAAGCACGCGGATCGAAGGGTCATCGGCACTGTCCCACCAGGCCTTGGCAGGGGTCGACCACAACTCCCTGATTTTGGCGCGGTCGTTCGAAACCGCCGCCAGACCGCTGACGGAAACATATTTCTGGCCGCCTGAATCGGCGAAGGCGAGGCCGACATTAGGCTCGGCTTCGATCTCGTCATCCTTGTGACTGTCGACATCGGTGAGGAAGTAGATGGCGTTTTCGTCGCGCACCACATGCGCCGCCATCGGTCGCGAGCGGATGTCATCGCCTTCGCGAGTGGCGAGCATACAGAAGCCGATCCTGTCCATCAGTTTCCAGACCCGGTCGAGATCGCTGTTGCCGTCGCTCATTGTGTGCCTCCTTATTGAGCCGTCCACGGGGGGTGTCGGGTGCAACTCGCGCAGGCGCGCAAGGTTCCGGACATGAACTGCCCGGACTGTTCCTGGGAGGAATGTTGGAGGCGATTGCAACCAAAATGCACCGCGGCGCATTGGTGGCCATGCGCGCAATCCGCGCAGAGGGAGAAGGGGTCGACCGTGATAGATTTGGCGGGCCGTGATGCCTTGATCGCCATCACCGCCGATGCGCGGTTGGCAGCGATTGTCGATTCGTCCTTCGACGCCATCGTCAGCAAGGATCTGAACAGCATCATCACCAGTTGGAACGCGGCGGCGCAACGCATGTTCGGCTACACCGCCGAAGAGGCCGTCGGCCGCTCCGTGCTCATGCTCATCCCCGATCATCTCAAGGATGAAGAGACCGACATCATCAGCCGGGTTCGCAGGGGCGAGCTGCTGGCCAGCTACGAGACGATCCGCCGGCGCAAGGATGGCGGCCTCATCGCCGTGTCGCTGACCATTTCGCCGATCAGGAACGTGTCCGGCGAGATCATCGGCGCCTCGAAGATCGCCCGCGACATCACCGCCAGCAAGGAGAGCGAGCGCCGGATCAGGCTTTTGCTCCGCGAGGTGAACCATCGCGTCAAGAACCAGTTCGCGGTGATCCTCTCGATGATCAGGGAGACCAGCAAACGCTCGACCGATCCGCGTGAATTCGAGGAGTTGATCCGCTCCCGCATCATGGCGCTGTCGCGGTCGCACGATCTGCTGGTGAACTCGGAATGGGCCGGCGCCAGCCTCTTCGACCTCGCCCAGGAGCAGCTCAAGCCGTTCGGCCACGAGGCGCGGGTATCGCTCTCCGGGCCGCTTTTGACCCTGCAGCCGAACGCCGTGCAGAATCTCGGCATGGCATTTCATGAACTCGGCACCAACTCATCAAAATATGGCGCGCTGGCGAGCGAGGCCGGGCGGCTCGAGATCACCTGGCGGATCGTCGAAGGCGTTTCGGACAAGCGGGAAATTCATCTGGTCTGGGACGAGACGATGCCGGTGCGCGAGGGAGAGCGGCGGGACGAAAGCACGCGCAAGGGTTTCGGCACCGTCGTCCTGCAACGGGTCGCGCCGCAATCGCTGAACGGCTTGGCGGTGCTGGATCGCAGCCCGGGCCATCTCAAATGGTCCCTGACGGCGCCCCTGGACTCGATCATCGTTCCGCAGCTCGGCGCCGACCTGCCCGAAACCGAGCCTTCCTGAGCCCTTGAGGGTTGGTTCCATCAACCTCCCTTTGGCAGATGCGTATTCAAAAGCGGCCGCATCCTTGCCGCACCTGGCCGTGGATTCAGGAACCGCGACCCGGTGGCCGCGTTGTGGCGTCAAGCTTTTGGAGGGGACATCATGGAACAGCTCGTCGAGGAATTCGGCCATTCCACCTACACCTCGTTTCCGGTCATCGCGGCGCGGCTGTTGCTGGCCACCCTCTATGGCGCGGTCATCGGTTTCGAACGCGAATGGCGCAACCGCCCGGCCGGACTTCGCACGCATATTCTCGTCTGCGTCGCCGCCGCCACCTTCGGCATCCTGACGGTCGAGATCGTGCACGCGCCGATGTTCGCCGGGGAATCGGTCAAGGTCGATCCGATCCGGGTGGTCGAGGCGGTGACCGCCGGCGTCGCTTTCCTCGCCGCCGGCTCGATCATGTTTTCGCGCGGCGAGGTGCATGGGCTGACGACCGGCGCCGGCATGTGGCTGGCGGGCGCGATCGGCGTCGCCTGCGGACTGGGTCTTTGGCAAGTGGCCGGGTTCGGCACGCTGATCGTGCTGGTCGTTGCCGGCTTTCTGCGCCGGTTCGAAAGCGGACCCGGCCTTGCCGCCGGTGATGAAGGCAGTCAGGCAAAGGCGGAAAAGGAGGGGGCCTCGGCCCGATCAAAGGGAGGGCGAAGGTAATCCCGTTCGCCGAGAGATGCCGTGACTGGTTTCACCGAAGAAGCCGGCCAGCAGATCGGCCGTCCGCGCCGGATTCTCCTCGGGAAAGAAGTGTCCACCTGGCATCGCCTGGCCACGCACATCGTCGGCCCAGCCCTGCCACAGCGCCAGCGGCCCGCCTTCGCCGGCATACCATTGCGCCAACGCGCCCTGACCGCTCCATAGCGCCAGCAGCGGGCAGCGAATGCGCCGGCCGGCTGCCTTGTCGGCATGGTCGTGCTCGCGATCGAGCGTGGCTGCCGCCCGATATTCCTCGCAGATGGCATGGGCGTGGGCAGGCGCGCGCAAGGCCTCGACATAGGCCTGACGCACTTCGGCTGGAAACGCCGATGGCGGCGAGCCCCAGCCGTTGAGCGCATTGTCGACGATCGCCTCGGCGGCGCCGGACAGGATCTTTTCCGGCAACGGCTCGGGCTGCGCCAGCAGCGACCATGGCCAATAACCCAGCGCCAGCCTGGCGTCGGCCCGGTCCCAGGCTTCGGCGGTCGGCACGATGTCGAGAACGGCGAGCCTGTCGATGCTGCCCCGATGATCGAGCGCCATGCGGTAGGCGACACGCCCGCCGCGATCATGGCCGGCGACCATGAATCTGCTGAAACCCAGCTTCTCCATCAGCCTCATCATATCGGCGGCCATGGTGCGCTTGGCATAGGGGGCGTGGTCGGGAGTGGATGCCGGACAGGAACTGCGGCCATAGCCGCGCAGGTCGGCGCAGACGACGCTGAACCGGCTGGCCAGAGCGGGGGCGATGTCGCGCCACATCAGATGCGTCTGCGGAAAGCCGTGCAGCAACAGCAGCGGTGGCCCGCCGCCGGCGCGCAGGCAGAATATGCCGGCATCGCCGGTGTCGATTTCCGCGCCTTGAAAACCTTCGAACATGATCGCCTCCGGCACGCGCAACGGCCGGCAAACGGGTTTGGTTGCAATGCCGCGCGGCGAGGCGGCCAACCTTTTTCATCGACAGGCGTTGTCCCTTTGAAAGGAAGGTCGCCGCGGGCGACCGTGAGAGAAAGAAGGAGGCAGTGATGAGAATTCTTGCCATCATGCCACTAGGCCTCATGCTGGCGCTGGCAGTGCCGGCCGCGGCCCAGCAGCAGAACGACAGCCAGGCGCCGCAGGCCGACAAATGTAGGGCTCAGACCGAGCAAGGGGCAAAACAGCAGCCTGGACAGCAGGCCGATGACGGCAATTTGACCGCGAAGCTCAACGACTGCGGCGGCGTGCTGAAACCGCCCCCGACGGGCGACCAGGGCATGGCGGCGCCGGCGCCGAACGAAGGCAAGACGCCGGTGATCAAGCCGGGTGAAGTGCCGCCCCAGCCGCCGAAGCAATAACCTCCGCTCGCTGGTATTATCGCGCAAGCTAATGGAACCTCGTTATCTTGGGGGCGTTTCTCTCACGACTTGGAATTCGGAGAGATTATCGTGAGAGATATTGCGACCACAGCCACGTTGCTTGCCTCGATTGCCATCGTGATTGCCTTGATTCTGCTGGCGCCGAAGAGTTTTGGCTTCGAAACCTCACACCCGATCGTACAGGGCGAGCTTCCGGCGGAATAATCGGATCGAGTATTGCGGGTGATCAGGACGATTTGCGTGAAGCAGGCGAGGCACGATGTCCCGCCTGCTTCTTTTTATTGAAACCGCTATCGCACCAAGACGCCGGAGTGGCTGCAGAGCGCTGCGAACGCTTCCTGTGCCTCGGCAGCACCTGCATTGTTATCCAGGGCTGCTTCGACCTTCTCGCGCGCCGCCTGGTAGAACGGGCCGCGTTTGGCCTGCGGCCAGTCGATCAGGATTTCGCTGGCATCCTTGAGCGTGGCGACGTCGCGGATCGTGTCCGACCCATGCGGCTTGATCCGCATCGGTGTGGGCAAAATGAGCTCGGACATGTCCTGTTTTCCAACTACTGGAGGAGTTTTGCTTCGCGCGCGGCGTCGATCATCGCCCGCATCGCTTTTTCCGCCGGCGTCCAGCCATCCAGCGCATCGCGGCAACTGCGCAACGCCGCCCGGTAGCGCCGTCCCTGGCCAGACGGCCAGTCGCCGAGGCATTCCAGCCCTTCCCAGGCGCTGCGGATGATGCGCTCGCGCTCAGGCGCGAATTTCAGCCTGATGGGGCGGGGAAACATCTTGTCGTTCAACGGTCGTCTCCATGATTGCCGCAAGTGTCGCTGGCGACATGCGTGAGAGGCGATCGGTAACGTCGCCGGCAGGACAGGGTTCCCTTGCCAGGAGATCAAATCTCGGCGTCGATGTCCGACAGCGATCTCGGCGTCGGCGCTTCGGCGTTGTGCTGCGCTGGGCGGTCATGCTCGAACTGTTCGGTGCCGGGCAAAGCGTGCAGCCAGGTCTCGCGCCTGGAGGTCCACAATTCATATTCGGGCACGAGATCGGTCGGCGCGATGTCGAGGCTGCCGATCGCCACCTCGGCCTCATTGTCGTCGACCCAGGCGACGCGGCCGCCGCATGTCGGGCAAAAGCTGCGCGTGCCATAGGAGCTGACGAGGCCGGTGGTCTCGAAGGCTTCGCGCGGCCAGATGGCAAAGGCCGAGTAGACCGAACCGCCGGCCTTGCGGCAGTCCTTGCAATGGCACAGGCCGACGCGCAGCGGCGCGCCGTGAACCTCGAACTGCACGCCGCCGCACAGGCAGCTGCCGGTCCTGCGTATGGTGTCGGACATGGCGACCTCCCTCAATGCGTGGCGCTGCCGGCCGGGTGGGACAGATGCTCGTCTGCCGTTTCGTTGGCCAGGATGAGAAACCCGGGAAAAAGACATCCTGTTCACCGTACCACCAGGCCCGGTTGACACGGCCCGCAGCATCTTCAACGCCGCCCAGGCGAAATGGTTTCGACTAGCCGCGGGCCGCCATATGGGCGTCGAGCTTCTTGCGCGAGGGGCCGTAGCGCTTGATGATGGTCTGTGCCTCGCTTGGCGGGATGCCGTATTTGCGGGCAAAGGCGGCAACCTCGTAGGGCTCTTCACTCGAGACCTGCTTGCGGTCCTGTTTCGTCTTCGACTTGTCGTCAGCCATCTCAGGCCTCGCTTTCTGTTGTCGGGGACGCGCAGCCTTCGGCGCCCGCGATCAACACGACATAACACAGATTGGCGCCGCCGGTTCCACCAGACGACACGGCCTGGGCTGCGATAGCCCTGTATCAGGCCGAGGGCCGCATGGGGTCGGCGGCGGCAGCGTGGTCGCCGTCACATTCGGAGCATGCCGCGCTGAGGCCGGGGCAGCCGCGCCGGTGCGTGCCGGCGGGGCAGCAATGGCCGTTGGAACTCGTCCAGCGCGGGCATTCGAAGACCTGGCCAGCGCCGCCGCAGCCGCTGCACTCCAGCGGCGCCGACCGCACGCCATGAGATATCGCCCCAAACCTGACGCTTGTACGCAAATTTCAGCCCACCCAAAATCCCTGCACCACCGGTGCATTAGCCCCGACTAACGATAGCACTTCCGTGATTACCAACAAGTTTCAATCGCGGCGGCGCCGGAAAGCCGTTCGGGCCGTCGTCAGGCCGGCTTCAGCCGCATCGCGGCGAGATACATGAGCGCCGAGGCGGCCTGCCCGCGGTTCCAGCCGGCGGCCTCGACCTTGCGGAGCAGGCGTCGAGATGCGGAGCCAGCATATCCCTGCATTCCTGTTCGTAGGCGGTGCTCGTCGCCGCATGCCGCGGTGCGCCGATGGTCAATGCCTTGGCCATGTCCGATTCCCCCTTGGAGCGAGCAATAATATGCCGTCAGCCGGCAAACCGAAAATCTCTCTTGCTGTACGGTGTGACGCTTCGAAAGCCCTCTGCGATCCTGTCGAGAAAAATTGGCCTGATGTGTCGGACCTGGCGCCGGTCGCGCGTCCTAGGAGCGATCAACCTGCAAAGCTGGAGAACGAGCATGTCGTCGCAAATCACTCAATCACCGTGGCAGACCGCGGCCCTTGTCGTCGCCCGGCTGATCTTCGCCGGCGTCTTCCTGATGGCCGTGACCTTCAAGTTCATGGGCATGGACGCCACCGCCGGCTATATCGCCGCCGCCGGCTTTCCGTTTCCGCTGTTCCTGGCCTGGTGCGCGGCGATCCTGGAAGTCGCGCTGGTGCTGTGCTTCCTGACCGGCGCCTTCTTCTCGCAGGCAGCCCTGGTCGCCGCCGCCTATGTGCTGTTCCTCGGCTTCGCCTTTCACGGACCCAGCCACTGGGCAGGCAACCAGGCCGAGTTCGGCTTCTTCGTCGACCATTTTTCGTTCCTGGCCGGACTGCTGTTTGCGGCCGTACATGGACCGGGCAAGGTGCTTTCGCTCAATTCGGGATGGCCGGGCAGGGCTTGAGGCGAGGGCAGCGGGCCACCGCGGACGCACGCCGGCCGCTCACAGCTGGTCGTTGTAGGGTTCCTTTATCTTGCCGACCATGCGGGCCAGCTTCGAAAAAGACGGCATCTCCGCCTCCGGCTGGCACTGGTTGGCGAGTTCCAGCAGCCGGATCGGAAAGTTGACGGCGTCGCGGCTGGACGCGGACATGCCTTCGGATCGCTCCTGGTTGGTTTCGCCGGCCTCGGTCTTGCGCAAGGCCAGGTCGATCTCCTCCGCCGTCAGCACCCCCTTTTGAACCAGGAGGCGGTTGATCGAGGCGACGGCCATCAACAGGCCTTCGAGTTGCAGGTTGGCGACATTCATGGCGATTGCTCCCGTGGCTGGGGTTGAAACGCGCGAGCGGCATTTCCGCTCCAGAAGGCTGCGGGCGAAACCTATTCCTGCGTCAGCCGTTCGCCATATTCGCGCCACAGCGCCTTGACCTCCAGGTTGCCGAGGCTGCTGATCGAAACATCCCCACAGCTGATGGCGACGGCGCTGATGTCGTATTGGGGGTAGGCGTTGGCGACGAAACGGATGGCTTCGCCCAGCGAACGCACGCGGATGACTGGATCGGCCTGACCCTGGCCGGTGCTGCGCACGCCGGAAACCGTGGCTTGTGCATGCCGCATCCTGAACACGGATGCCATGGCTGGTCTGTCCATCGTCCTCTCCCACAAGGCCGTGCGACGGGAATCATTCCATGAGCTTCGACGAATGATTTCACACCTGCCGGCTTATGACCAGCCGCCGGCAAAAGCAGGGTTTTACGTGCTTGCCAGCGTCGCTCCGAACGGGAGTTCCGGCCGGTCTAGGAATTTTTTCTCAAAAAACGGTTGACGGGGTGAGTGCAGCTATGCTACATTTTTGCCCATGGTGCTGAGTTGCGCCACCGACCCGCCGCCGAGGCGGGTTTTTTGTTTCTGGCTTTGTGCTGCCGTATTTTGCGAGACGGTTCTCGACGTCAGTCGAAGGTTGAAACCGGCCTTCGCTTGACGACCCGAAAGGTCGGCTCCTTGGACGACAAAACGTCTAGGCATGTCCAGCCGGTCACGAAGCGATAATGTGTTGCCGGGTGCTGCGCGAACTTCCACGTCTCGGACTGCATTGTCTCAAAGGTGGCGCCTTCGACTCGATAGGCGAAGTGATGAGGAATGTTACCTTCCCTGGGCGTGTTCTCATGCTCGGTGCTCAGCGGCATTTCGTCGAGGATGCGGATGATCACCTGATTGGTGAACAGAACACGCAAGACATGGTGTTCGTCGCCGGGGATTATGAAGTCAGCCACGACCGCGTCATCTGTCCAGCGCAATTCGCGCAGGTCGCTTTGGACGCAATCTATCTCGGGGGTCACTCTGATCGGATGGTATCGAGGCAATCGGACTCGCCTTCTATCTAGGCCATCAGCCACCGCGACGCCGCCGCCTTTGATTGAACCAAATTACACCAGTCTTCAAGAGGCTCACGATGTACCGCTACGCCACGATCATCACCGATGCTGACGGCCAGGAAATCGTCAGCGCCATCGGCGAATCCGAAGGCACTGCGCCGCAGCCACGCCTGGGCCGTGTCGAGCAGGTCGCACCCGGCGTAAAGATCGGCATGGTGCGGGATGCGGCCGGCGACTTTTGTTTTCCGCAGGCCGGCATTGCCGGACCCCTTGTCGGTCTCGTCATGGCGCGGCTCAAGGCGCGGGCCGGTGTGGCAAAGCCTGTCGGTGCGACGAAGCCCGCCCAGGCGACAGGGCCGAAGCGCGCCAAGAAGGCAAAGAGGAAAACGGTTCGCTCGAAGAAGCGAGCCAGCCGGCCCCGACCGGCGGCACCCAAGGCCGAAATGGTTTCCGCTGCCGGTGCCAGCGCCATGGACCAGGTCCATGGCTGATAAGATCGCAACCGGGCCGGCGCGCGGCAAGCCGGCGAGACGCAGGCCCGCCGCCAAACCGCCCGCGACGCAGAAGCCGCGCCGCAAGCGCGCCAAGAAAACACTGGGCGACGATTTCCTGGCCGCCGTGCGTGCCGATTTCCGCACACATGGCGCCGGCGTCATCGCCGAGGTGCGGGCCGACAAGCCGGATCAATATCTGAAGATCGTGCTGTCGGTGCTGCCCAAGGATTTCGATGCCACGATCAACCAAATGGACGGCCTGAGCGATGACGAAATCCGCAGCCGCATCCGCGCCCTTGAGGCCGTCGTCAAGCCGTTCCTCGAAGAGCCCGGCGATGTCCGTGAAGACGGAATATCTGGCGCTGATGGCCGAACTGGACAGACGGCGCCGGACCAATCTTCTTGCCGCCTACAAACCGTATCAACGCCAGGCCGAATTTCATGCGGCAGGAGCGCAAAACCGTGAGCGGCTGTTCATGGCCGGCAACCAGCTCGGCAAGACCAGGGCAGGGGGCGCCGAATGGGCCATGCACCTGACCGGCCGTTATCCCCAGTGGTGGCAAGGCAAGGTGTTTGACTCTGGCGTCAGGCTGTGGGCGGCCGGCGTCACCGGCGAAGGCACGCGTGACAATCCCCAGCGCGTGCTGGTCGGTCCTCCGCAGCAGCAGGCGGCCTGGGGCACCGGCATGATCCCGGCCGACGCTATTGTGCAGACCTTCATGGGCCGCGGCGCACCGGGCGCGCTCGACAGCGTCGTGGTGCGCTGGGGTGGCGGTGGCGACGTGCAGGCCGATGAATCGGTGCTGTCGTTCAAGAGTTTCGAGAAGGGCCGCGAGAAATGGCAGGGCGAGACTTTACACGGCGTCTGGTTCGACGAGGAACCGCCGCTCGACATCTATTCCGAGGGCCTGACCCGCACCAACGCGACGGGCGGCATCACCATCGTGACGTTCACGCCGCTGCTTGGGATGTCGGACGTGGTGCTGTTGTTTTTGTCGGCGGGAGAGATTGAGGGGATGGCGAAGGGGTGATGCGCCTGACTTGCCTTCTCCCCTTGTGGGAAAAGGTGTCGCCGAAGGCGACGGATGAGGGGTGTTCCAGGGAACGCCAACGTTTCACTTCGCTGGAACACCCCTCATCCGTCTCGGCGCTGCGCGCCGATCCACCTTCTCCCACAAGGGGAGAAGGTAAGAACAGTCGCGCCTGATCCGAAAAACAGCGTCCGAACAATACGATACAGCCGGCATCTCCCATGCTGATTCAGGAATTCCCCCATGTCCCGACACGTCACCTTCATGACCATCGACGATGCCGCGCACTACACGCCGCAGGAGCGCGCGGCGATCGTCGCCGCCTATCCGGCGCACGAGCGCGAGGCCCGCGCCCGCGGCATTCCGGTGCTGGGTTCGGGCCGCATTTTTCCGGTGGCCGAGGCGCTGATCGCCTGCGAGCCGTTCCGGCTGCCGCGCTACTGGCCAAGGCTGGGCGCGCTCGATTTCGGCTGGGACCATCCTTCGGCCGCGGTCGAGCTTGCCTGGGATACGGAGGCCGATGTCGTCTATGTCACCAACCTTATGTAGGCTGCGCCGCTCGGCATGGGTATGCACCCTCAGAGGGTCGTACCTGTTCCAGACAAACCAGACAAACCAGACAGCCTGAGAGCAATGGGAGGTTCCCCGTCCCGTAAGCCGGCAGGGACGGCGGGCGCTCGGGTTGTCAGCCAGTTCCGCGTTGCTGTCGCCGGGTCGAATGACTTCCCACCCGCCGTCGTAGACAAGCAAGAGCCCGCCGTCGTGGGTTCTGATTTCGCCAGCCTTCGCCGCTGCGTTCGCACGAAACTTAGCGCTGTGCTTAGCCCACGGCGCGGCGAGTATCACTAGGTCCTTGCGTCGCTCATCATCCATCAGCCCGCTCCCCGGCGCCGACCATAGCCAAATCATCCGAAGAAGGAAAACCACCATGGACCGCAACTTCGCGCGGGCGCTTGCGCTTGTTCTCAAATCGGAAGGCGGCTGGTCGGACAATCCGGCTGACCCCGGCGGCGCCACCATGAAGGGCGTGACGCTTGCCAGCTTCCGTCGCTATGTGAAGGCCGACGCGACGAAGGCGGATCTGCGTGCGATCAGCGACGCGCAGGTCGCCTCCGTCTATCGCCGCTTCTACTGGGACGCTGTGCTCGGCGCCGAATTGCCCGATGGCGTCGACCACGCTGTGTTCGATTTCGCCGTCAATAGCGGGCCTGGCCGGGCGGCCAAATATTTGCAGGCGGCCGTCGGCGTTGCGCAGGACGGGCGGATCGGACCGGTCACCGTCGCGGCGGCCAAGGCAAAGCCGGCCGGTGTGACCATCGATGCGCTTTGCGATGCGCGGCTGGCGTTCCTCAAGCGGTTGCCGACATGGGCAACATTCGGGCGCGGCTGGTCCGATCGGGTCAGGTCGGTGCGGGTTCAGGCCCTGCTGATGTCGGCGCAGCGCCCCGCGGCACCGGTGACCGCGCCGGCGCCGCCCAGCGGCGAAACATCGGCCAATGGGGCGCCGTCGGTTCGGCGCGTGCAGCCGGCGCCCGGCGGCAAGGCGGCTGCCGCGGCCGGCATCCTCGTTCTCATGGCCGGAGCGCTCGCGGCCTTCCGGCATCGGGTCGCCGATTTGTTCGGGAGCCTGTTTCAATGACATGGTTCAACACCAATGCGCTGCACAATCTCCTCAACACGCTGATCGCCATCATCTGCGGCGGCGCACTCGCCGGCTTCGACTGGACGCTGCTCGGGGTGAGCGACCGCACCGCGCTTCAGATCAGCGGCGTCAGCGCCCTGGCCAAGATCATCATCAACGCAGTCCGTGACGGCCCGCGCGGCATGGTCGCGCCGCCGGCCAAGGAGACATGAGATGGGAACACTCGCCCTCGCGCTGCTCGGCCAGGCCTGGCCGTATCTTCTGGCAATTGGCGCCGCGCTTGCCGGTGTCTGGACGGCCTATGCCAAGGGCAAGGCCAGCCAGAAGGCCAGGCAGGATGCCGCCGACGCCGCGGCGCGCACCGAAGCCCAGAAGATCGACGATGCCGTCGCCGGCCGGACGCCGGAAGACAACAGAGGGAGGCTGGCCAGATGGTCAAAATCATAGCGCTCTCGCTGCTGCTGGCCGGCTGCACCACATCAGGCGGGTCGTTCTGCGCGGCCGGGCATCCCCTCCGGCCGACAAGGGCGGAGGCGGCGACCCTTTCCGACGCGTCGGTGGCGGCGATCCTGGCTCACAACGAAAAGGGCCAGAAGCTTTGCGGCTGGAGGCCATGATGAACGATCTTTTCGACCTGCTCGGCATCAAGGGACCGGTCGTGGCGGCGGGCCTCGCCGGCGGCGTTCTGCGCGCGCTGTCGCGGCATCGCTACAAGCTGCGCGAAATGGTGGCCTCGCCGATCTGCGGCGCGCTTGCGGCGGCCTATCTGACGCTGCCGGCGGTTTCCTACGCCAGGATCGCCGGCCTGCCGATGCCCGCTCCCGCCGACGACACCACCACGCTGGCGGCCGCCTTCCTGATCGGCGTCTGCGCCATGTGGATTTCGGACGTCCTGTTCGAGTTCGTGGTGCGGAGAGTCAGCCGCGCGCGGGACGAATAGCTGGTGCGGCGGCGATTGCTTGGCGGAATTGCCGAGGCACGTTTCCCGCGGCATCGAACCATCGAAGACAACCCAAAATAGCCCGTTCCGGTTCGCCGGGCGGGCCATTTTTGCGTTTTGGCCTAATCAAGCCAGAATGTTGACCGCGCGTGCCGCGACCAGCGCGACGGTCAGCAGCGAGATCATGGCCTCGGCCATCATCAGCAGCTTGGCCCGCTGGGAGAGTGGCAAGGTATCGGTCGGCGAAAATGCGGTCGCATTGGTGAAGGCGAGGAAGAAATAATCGACGAAGCCGGGCAGCCAATCTCGAAGCTCACGGTCGTTCAACGTCATCTGCGCGAACAGGAAATCGGCCTGTGCGAGCTTGACGAGGCCGCAGGTCGGCGGACCGCCGCGGTCGGTGCTCCAGAACCACAAGGCAAAAACGATGACGTTGGTGACCCAGATGTTGAGCGCGTCGATCAGCAGCGTCGTACCGCTACTGCCGGCATGGCCCTCCAGCAAGGCACGCACCAGCAGGACCAGCGAACCGCAATTGATGATGCTGATGATGGCGGTCATGGTCAGGGCTGTTCTGCGGATCATGACCCGAAACTGGCCGATCGCATGCCACTCGTGGTCCTCGACCGCCTTTCGGGTGGCGGCCTGCGTCCAGGCGGTGGCCACCGACAAGGGCAGCAGCAGGGCCGCCTCCAGCGCGGGCGCCACCCAGCGCGGCCCGAATGAGAGATTGTTGATGACCAGAAGCTGCAGGCAGATGATGACGAGAACGGCCGCACGGGCCATCCAGAAATCGAGCGCACGGTAGTGAATGACGGCGTGGTGGTGGCGCATTTTTCAAATCCTGGATGCTTTTTGGGGACGGTAACCGGTCAGGCGTAGGCGACGCCTGCCGCGATCACGCCCAAGGCGCCATGCCCGGCATGTTCAGGGTGCTGCGGGATGGCGTGTTCCATTGTTGTCTTGCTGGCATGTGATGACGGGAGAGGCGGCATGGTGGCGCGAAACTCTGCCTCAATCTTGGTTTTGCCATGGTCGGCCAAGTATACATTTTCGTAAGCTTCAAGTTCTGGGCTGTTCGTAAAACCGTCCGGTGTGATTTATCCACCGCATGACGCGAATCGACGAAACCATGAACGGTTGGCTGCCGGTCGGCAGTTCTGTTCCAGGCGACTGGTGGCAGTCGTCGATCTGGCCGGGGCTGACGCGCTATCCAGAAGCCGGCCTGGCGCTTTTATGCCTGACGCAGATCCTGTGCTGGACCGTGATGCCGGCGCTTGTCGATGCCGCCCCGCCCGGCGACGTCGTCGAGAGTTTCATGTGGGGCCGCGAATGGGTGCTTTTGACCTACAAGCATCCGCAGCTCCCCGGCTGGCTGCTCGAGATCAGCCATCTTCTGACCGGATCGTTCCGCTGGCCGCAATATCTGCTCGCCCAGCTTGTCGTCTCGGCGACCTTCGTCTTCGTCTACCTGCTGGCCCGCGACATGCTCGGGAGAACCCGCGCGCTGGCCGCCGTGCTTTTGATGCCGTCATTGTATTTCTTCGGCTGGCCGACACCGCAGTTCAATCATGATTACGCGCAGATGCCCTTCTGGGCCGCAATCTGCTGGCTGCTGTGGCGTGCGGGCCGTAGCGGTGGGCCGGGCTGGTGGCTGGCGCTCGGACTGGTGTCGGGCGTCGGGCTCTATGCCAAGTTTTCCACCGGGCTGCTGTTGCTCTTCGGGGCGATCTGGCTGTTGTCGGACACGCGGGCACGCAATCGGCTCGCCACGCCCTGGCCCTGGCTTGGGCTCGCGGTTTTCCTCGCCGTCGCCGCGCCACTGGCCATCCAGCTCTACCGCATCGATTTCCTGCCGCTGACCTATGTCGCCGGCCGCGATGAATGGGTGTTGGTCCACCGCGCCCGCCTTTACTATATCGGTGTCCAAATGGCGGGGCTCTGCGGCTTATTGCTGGTGCTGTCGATATCGGGGCTGTTGCGGCGTTCGCCCGCGCCGGAACAGCCCATTGAGCGCGGCGCGCTGGCCTATCTCGTGTGGATGGGGCTTGGTCCGGCGGTGCTTGTCATGGTGGCCTCGCTGTTTACCGGCGCCGGCGAGGCGTGGGGCGCGCCGATGTACAATCTGGTCGGCGTTGTGGCGATCGCCTTGCTGGGTCATCGGCTTGGCGCCGTCGAACTGCGACGGCTGGCGATCTGCGCGTTCGCCTGCATCCTCGGCATGTCCGGTGCCTATGCGGGCATCCGCTGGACGAGTTGCAATTTGCGCGGGCGCATGGATGCCGTCTGCTGGCCAGCGCGGCAGATTTCGGACGAAGCCGAGGCGGTCTGGCACGCGGCGGTGCCCGGTCGGCTCGACATCGTCGGCGGCGATACCCGCATCGCGTTGCTGGCGGGCCTCAACGCCTATGACAAGCCGTCGATCTTCACAGACCTCGACATGCGGCTCGCCCCCTGGATCACCAGCCAGCGGCTGCGCGATCACGGCATGCTTCTGGTCTGGCCCGGGAGCGGCGTGCCACCTCGGCTGCTGGCGTGGCTGGGAAACATCCCGGTCAAGACCGTTCTTTTCGACTGGTCGCTCAGGGCACCACCGGTGGCGATCAGCTTTGCCGCCATTCCGCCTGGCATGAAGCTACTGGGTTTGATCGACAGCCTCGCCCAACCGAGCAATTGAGGTAGATCCACCGCGTCCGCTGGACGAAGCAGGTGACAATGCCCATTTATGGCGAGACCACTTGCTTTCACGCAATTCCAGACGGAAAACCGCCACACACTTTTCCTGGAATTGCTTTTGAGGAGACGTGACATGGCGACTTCGACCGAACGTGCAGTCCTTGCCGGCGGCTGTTTCTGGGGCATGCAGGATTTGATACGGCGCTATCCCGGCGTCATCTCCACCCGTGTCGGCTACAGCGGCGGCGACGTGCCCAACGCCACCTACCGCAACCACGGCACCCACGCCGAAGCCATCGAGATCAATTTCGATCCGGCCATCATAAGCTATCGCACGCTGCTGGAACGCTTTTTCCAGATCCACGATCCGACGACCCGCAACCGCCAGGGCAACGATGTCGGGACGAGTTATCGCTCGGCGATCTATTACACCAGCGACGAACAGAAGCGCGTCGCCGAGGACACCATCGCCGATGTCGATGCCTCGGGCCTGTGGCCGGGCAAGGTCATCACCGAAGTCGCACCCGTTGGTCCGTTCTGGGAAGCCGAGCCCGAGCATCAGGACTATCTGGAGAAATATCCCAACGGATACACCTGCCACTTCGTCAGGCCAGGCTGGAAGCTGCCGGTTCGCGAGACGGCGGTTTCGTAGAGTTCAAGGTTGTACCAAACCCCGATCCCCGCGTCGTGGTAGAACAAAGCCGCGGAGGTTGTGCTCCGCGGCTTTGGTTCGATCGCGTGCAGATTACTTGCCGCAATTGTTGTCGTTGACTGTCGGCGAGGTGGTGCCCGGGGAGGTGCCGTTGGCATCTGCCTGCGCCCCCTGCGGACTTGCCGGGCAATTCTGATCCGCGTTTGAATTCATATCTCCTACCGTGCCAGTCGTGCTGTTGGTCGTGCCCGGGTCGACAGTGTCCGGCTCGACCGTATTCGGTGAAGCCGGCGTGTTCGGCTCAACCGTCACCGATTTGCCGCTGCCGCTTCCATTTGCGTTGTTGCTGCCGGCGCTTTGCGCCATGGCTGACGTGGCCAGACCAATGGTGAGAACCGAAGCTGCGAGGATTTTCATGAACATGGTTTGTCTCCATTTCTGTGAAGTCGTCGCTTGTTTTCTACGAAAGTGATCGCGTTGCGACTGTGGGGACAACCGGTCGCAGCGGCGAAGGTTCCCGACAAAATTCCGCACAGGCGCACCGTGACTGGCGCAATGCTTTTGGCGCAGTGCTCTGAAAAAACGGCTTTCCCTTGAACTCGAATGATGCTTTAAGGCGCACATCCACAGGGGTGCTCCGTACGGTCGGGGCTGAGACGGGGGCGGCAAGCCCACAGACCCTAGAAGCTGATCTGGGTAATACCAGCGGAGCGAGGCGGGCGATGTTTTCAGGCGCACAGATTTCCCTATACCCCATGACCGACGATTTCGTCGGTGTCATTCTTGGCGCGCTCGGTGCGCTCGATCCCTGGCGCGACAAGCTCAGGATCGAGACCGACGACATCTCGACCTTGCTGGTCGGGCCGCCCGAAGTGCTGTTTCCCGCCATGCGCGACCTCTTCGTGGCGGCGGCACGCAGCGGCAAACATTGCGTGTTGTCGGCCACCATCTCGCGCGGGTGCCCTGGCGAGCCGGATGATCCGATCTGCCGCTCCGATGCACTTGGCGGGCCTGTTGGGCCACTCGGCCCGCGCAAGGATGCGGCCATCGCGGCGGTGCGCAATGCTGCTGCCACCGGCCAGCCGGCGGCGGCGCAGTTCTCGCTCTATGTGATGGGCACCGACGACCACATGGACGAGATCTACGGCTGCATCGATTTTCTCAAGCAGTCCGGCGTCTATGAGCGTTCCAAGCATTTCTGCACGAAACTGCGCGGTGATGCCGGTGCGATCTTTTCGGCGCTGGACGAGGCCTTCTGCCGCTTCGGACCAGGCGCCGGCCACGTAACCCTCGACGTCACGGTCTCGGCCAACAGCCCGTCGGCTGTCTGAGCCAGCCGCGCTTTCGCGCTGCCGTCAAAGGTTATCTCCCGTGGCCACATCATCAGTCGCTTCGCGCCCGATCGCGAGCCTTCTTGTCAAGGCAATGCCGGCCATGATCTCGGTCGGTTTGCTCCTGCTGGCGTGGGAGCTTTATGCCACCTATTCCGGCATCAGGCCGACGACACTGCCGGCGCCGTCGCGCGTTTTCGAGCAAGCGCTGCTCAATCGCCAGGCGCTGGCCGACAACGCCATTCCGACCATCGGCGCCACGCTGCTCGGCTTTGCCTGTTCGCTCAGCGCTGCCTTCGTGCTGTCAACGCTGGTCGACTTCTTCCAGCCGCTGCGGCGTGCGATGTTTCCTGTCTTAATCGTCAGCCAGACCTTGCCGCTGGTGGCGATCGCGCCGCTGGTGGTGCTCTGGTTCGGCTTCGGGCTGGCGCCCAAGATCATGCTGGTGGCGCTGGTTACCTTCTTTCCGATGCTGGTTGCGTTGGTCGAGGGTTATGAGTCGACCGAGGCCGAGATCGGGCAAATGCTGCGCGCCATGGGGGCAGGGCGCTGGCGCATCTTCGTGCTGGCACGGCTGCCTTCGGCGCTGCCCTATTTCTTCGCTGGTTTGAGGATCTCCATCACCTACGCCGTGGTCGGCGCGATCTTCGCCGAATATGCGGGGGCCGCGAAGGGGCTGGGCATCTACATGCTCAACGCCAAGAACAATTTCCGTCCTGACCTGGTTCTTGCCGCCGTCGGAGTGAGTGCCGCGCTGACACTTGTCCTGTTCGGGTTGACTGTACTGCTGCAGCGCCTCGCGATGCCCTGGGAGCGGGCCGGCAAGGAAACCGCCGGGAAGGGGGCCTGGCGATGAACCGGCTCGAGCTGCGGCATGTGCGCAAGGCGTTCGGTGGGCTCGACGTGCTGGCCGATATTTCGCTTAGCGTCGGCGCTGGTGAATTCGTCTCGATCCTTGGACCCTCGGGCGCCGGCAAATCGACACTCTTCCAGCTCCTGACCGGCGCCGAGCATGGCGAGGGCGAGATGTTGTTCGACGGCGCGCCGCTCGACGACCACGGCAGGCATTTCGCCTTCATGCCGCAGCGTGACGCGCTGATGCCGTGGCGGCGCATCCTCGAAAACGCGACGCTCGGGCTCGAAGTGCAAGGCATGAGGAGACAGGCGGCGCGGGCGCGCGTTGCGCCGTTGTTTGCCGAATTCGGGCTTGCCGGCTTCGAGCGGCATTTTCCAGCGCAACTGTCCGGCGGTATGCGCCAGCGCGCGGCCTTGCTGCGCACGGTGGTGCAGCAACGCGACATGCTTTTGCTCGACGAGCCGTTCGGCGCTCTCGACGCGCTGACCCGCACGGCCATGCAGCGCTGGCTGGAACAGATGTGGCGGCATCATCGCTGGACGGCGCTCCTGATCACCCATGACGTGCGCGAAGCCGTGTTCCTGTCCGACCGCATCTATGTGCTGTCGGCGCGCCCGGCCCGCATCGTGCGTGAAATCAAGGTGCCGCTGCCGCGCCCGCGCAGCCTTGGCGGCGATGCCGCGCGCCAGGCAAGTACGCTCGAGGCCGAGATTCTCGACATCATCCTCAACGCCACCCCATCCAAAGGACACGATCATGACTGACTTGACGCGCCGGCAGGCGTTGTTGCTGACCCTTGCCACAGGCCTTCCGCTCGTTGCCGGATCGGGGCGAGCCCAAGCACAATCGGCACAAAAGGTCACCGTTGCCCTCGACTGGACTGTCAACACCAACCACATCGGACTGTTCGTCGCCCGCGACAAGGGCTTCTATCGCGAGGCCGGGCTCGAGGTCGACATCCTGCCTTACAGCGATACCGGTGCGGGCACGCTGGTTGCAAATCGCGTCGCCGATTTCGGCATCAACGGCACCATCAGCCTGTTCACCCAGAGAACCGCCGGAGCGGACCTGAAGGGCGTCTATGCGGTGGTGCAATCGGAAACCGGCCGCGTGGTCTTCAATGCGGCCCGCAGCGAGATCGTAAGCCCGAGAAACCTCGACGGCCTGACCTATGGCGGCTTCGGCAGCGCCTGGGAAAACGCCCTGATATCGACCATCATCCGCCATGATGGCGGCAAGGGCAATTTCGAGACGGTGACGCTCGGCACCTCAGCCTATGAGGCGCTGGCCAACGGTTCGGTCGATTTCACGCTCGAAGTCTCGACCTGGGAGGGTGTCGACGCCGAGCTCAGGGGCGTCAAACAACGCAGCTTCGTCTATGCCGATTACGGCGTGCCTGACGAGCACACGACACTGATCTCTTCGAGCGAAGCCTATCTCCAGGCAAACCCCAAGCCTGCGGCCGCCTTTGTCCAGGCGACGCGGCGCGGCTACCAGTTCGCGGTCGATCACCCCGAAGATGCGGCAGCCCTGCTGATCGCGGCCAACAAGGATGCGTTGACCAATCCGGCGCTGATCCACGCCTCACTGAAGGCGCTGATCGACGGCCATTATCTGCGCAGCCAAAGCGGCGCCATCGGGACGATGGATCCGGCCAAGATGGGAGCGATCGGCGGCTATCTCTTCGCGTCCGGCATTTTGCGTGATGCCGACGGCAAGCTGGTTGCTCAACGCCCGGATTTCGGGAGCTATTTCCGCAACGACTATCTGAGCTAGTCTGGCAAAACCAAATGAGATGGGTCGCCAGTCTTTCTGGGCGACCGCGTGGAGCAGGTCGTCTGGGAGTGGCGCCCTGGCTCCCCGACAGCCAGTTTAATGCCGATCTGATCTTGTTGATTAACTGCCCGGCAATGGTTGCGTGCAAAGGTCGCCCTGAGGGATCATTGGGGTGTTTGCATTGCTCATATCAAAAAGCGAGGCGCTTTCGCACATCAGTGACGGCAGGATTTTGTCCGCAGCCCGAACGCGCGAAATCCTGGTGGATTTGCGCGAAGGTTTCTTTCGGATCTGCGCGCTGGCCTTCGCGGGCATGTTCGTCTACCGCGGCGTATATCACCTGATGCTCGACCCGACCCGCATCAATGTGGCGCTGGTGGCAATTTCAGAGATCCTGACCTTTACCTGGCTGCTTCTGTCGCGGCGACCACAGGTACGCGACTGGAACCCGCTGACGGTGGTTGTTTCGGTGGTCGCCAGCTTCGGTGTCGGCTTCATCGACCTGGAACCGGGCGTGGCCATCATCCCGATCTATGCCGCCGCGCCGCTGCAAGTCCTGGCGTTGGGGTTCGTGATCTGGGGGAAGATATCGCTAGGGCGTTCTTTCGCCATTCTGCCGGGCAATCGCGGCGTGATGACCGACGGTGCCTACCGCCTGGTGCGGCACCCGATCTATGCCGGATACCTTGCCGGTCATGTCCTGTTCCTGCTGTCGGCCTTTTCCTTCTACAATCTTGCTGTCTACGCCGCGATCACCTTCTTCCAGGTTCATCGCATCCTGCGCGAAGAGGCGCTGTTAGCCGCGACGCCGGAATACCGGGACTATATGAAGCGCGTCCACTACAGGCTGTTCTACGGGATCGTCTGACAAGCCGGCCAGCGCAGAATCGTTCGGCCTGCAATCACGCTTGCACTCTCTCGCTCCCGCATCCGCCGACAGACTCTGGCCACTTGCAATCATCGTGGCGGTCTTGCTGATCTTGCGAGAGGCTCATGCGCTGTCCGGTGCGGTGTACGGCCTCGCAGTAAAGACGAGCAGAGTAACGTCCGATCATCAATGGCCTTACGCGCTGTTAGTGTAAAGAGAAATTACTCCAACTTTATTATAATTTTATTTCAGAAATTTTGTTGATGTATACCACGCTTCAGGTTGAGTATTCTCTCTCTGAAACTGAAATTCACCACCTCGCGTAGTTGATCTTGCAATCGGCCTCTCGCCAATTGCTTTAGCGCAACGACAACAGGAGAGTGTTATGGCTCACACCATCAAGACAGTCGCCAACATGTTGGCGGGTAGTGCGGTAATCTTAGCCCTTTCCCTGCCCGCCAATGCTGCGGGAATCGGCCTTGGCGTTGGTGCCTCGGTGGGTGGTAGCGGCGGCGTCAATGCCGGCGTCGGGGCTTCCGTTGGCGGCAGTGGCGGCATCAGCGCCGGAGTGGGCGCCTCGGTGGGCGGCAGCGGTGGTGTAAAGGCCGGGGCCGGTGCCAATGTCGGCGGCTCGAGCGGTGTCAATGCTGGTCTCGGCGCTTCGGTCGGCGGCAGCAATGGCATCAATGCCGGCGCGGGCGCCAATGTTGGAGGATTTGGCGGCATTGCTGCCGGCCTCGGCGCCAATGTGGGCGGGACGAGCGGCGTCGGCGTCGGTGTCGGCGTGGGTATTGGGGGCGGCATCAATCCGTCCAATCCGTCGAACCCGAGCAATCCGTCCAATCCGTCAAACCCCAGCAGGCCGAGCCTGCCGGGTGTCGTGGCCCAGATGTCGGATAGCAACGTGGCGCGAATGAAGAAGCGCTGCGTCGACGTGCTCGGCAGCGAAGGCGCTTACGACCGCGACCTCCGGCAACTCTGCCTCCTGATCGCGCGCCGCTGATGCTGGAGGTGCCGGGACTGGAGGTGCCGAACCGGCCCTGAGGCCCGGCCGCATGTTCCTGGCCTCCGGCTGGTCGGAAGGCCCGCCACACTGGCGGGCTTTCCGCGTTCATTGGCGTGCCGGTATCAAAGTTCTGGCTTCCATCACGTTGGATGGCCGTTTCCGTTGCCACGATCGCACGGAACGGTAGAGCCTTGGGAACGTTCTCGTCCTCGAACATCGCGGCCGCGATGTTCGACCCAATGCGTCAACGCTAACGGGAGCTGAAAGCCATGAGCCTTGGAACCATACTGATCATCATTCTTATCCTTGCCCTGCTTGGCGGCTTCAGCGGCCTCGGCGGAGGTCCTTTTTATGGCGCCGGCTACTATGGCGGCGGCGGCCTCGGGCTCGTGCTGCTCATCGTCATCGTGCTTGTCGTGCTCGGGCGCATCTAGCCAGGCCCGCCCGGTTGTCGCCGACAGATCGCAATCTCGTGAGCGCCCCCAATGTCGGCGCGCACGGGATTGTGATGCAGGCAAGCCGGCTTGTGATCCTGCACTCTGCAAAACTTTCGTATGGTCATTGCGGTCCACACCCCCCCCGTGGAAACAAGAGGAGAGGGTCCCACCCCTTATCCTCCTCCAAGGCCCGCTCCGGTTCACCGTGGCGGGCTTTTGCTTGATGGGCGAGGAACCGGCTTGCATCAAGCTTCAAGGAAAGGCGGGTGTTTTCTGAGAAGTCTCCGTTCTGGCTGCGGCATTGAGCGCAGCCAGATCCTGACGCCAGATTACTCCATGTCAGGTACGTCGCCGCTGACGAAGAGCGTGTTAGGCGGGCCGTATTCGCCTAGCGTCGGATCGGCCTCACGGCTCCAGGCGATGACGCCGGCATGCTTTGCCGCCAGAGCCTTGGCGGTGCGTATAGCGCGGTCTTCGCTTTGCTGGTCGGCGGGTCCAAAGGCGGGGAACAACTCGCCATCCTCACCGCGATCGAAGGCGACCACGACGATCAGCCTGGGATTTTTCTGGCCACTGGAATCGGACATCTTGCACCTTTAGCGCGGAACCTATCACATTGCTCGGGGTTGAAGGCCGCGAATCGATGAATGCCGACTTTGGGGAGTGGCATCGTGCAAGATCAGCGTTTCGATGAGCCGGTCAGGATTGCACTCGGCCGATCGCGAAACTCGATCTTCAACGTGGAGCGGGTCGCTCAGGCTGCAGACATCCTGCTGAACCGCTGGCCGGTTGCGACCGGGCAAAAGCATATGGTTGCCCGCAAGGTCTGTCTGGCCGTGCTCGAGGGAAAGAAAGAAGTCTCGGCGGCAAGGGCGGCGTTCATTAACGCCGCGATCGAGGCGGACATCCTCGTCGAACCGCGTGAGGTGTCGATCCCGTAGCCTGCTCCGGTGAAATTGAATCAGGGTCTGGCTCCATCCCCTTGATGTATGCCTCTTTTTTGGCGATCGCCGACCGGCTTTTCGGGGGCCATATTGACCTGCCTCTCGGCGCGCCTTGCACGGTATTCCGCATATTCGCTGCCTTTTGGGCAGTCTTCAGTACCCGTTGACATAGCATCCCGGTCTCTATATTGAACAGGATTATACAGGTTCACTGAACAGGTACTATATGAAGCGGCGCGCGGTTCAACTGTCTCCCGGTACGGGCAAACCCGAGCAGATCGCCACCGTTCTCGAACATGAAATCCGCTCCGGTGTTCTCGGCTTCGGCGACCGCCTGCAAAGCGAGAATGAACTTGTCCAGCGCTTCTCCGTCAGTCGCAATACGGTCCGCAAGGGCCTCGAGGAATTGTCCAGCCGGGGGCTGATCACGACCAGGGTTGGTATTGGCTCGTTCGTCACCTTCGACGGCAAGCCGGTCGATGACTCCATCGGCTGGTCGCGCGCGCTGGCCGATGCCGGCGCCAATGCCGAGACGCGGACGCTGCGGCTGGAGGTCATCGAAGACCCCGATCTGGCTTCGCTGCTTGGTATCGAAAGCCCGTTCTTCATTGCGGTTGACCGGGTGCGCACCAACGCCAGCGACGGCCATGCGATCTCCATCGAGCGCAGCCGGCTGCCACTGTCCTCCGAGCTTGAGGACGTACCGTTGCGCGGACTGCGCGAGGGCTCGCTGCACCAGACGCTGCGCGCCGCCGGCCTCATTCCCGACCATGGCGAGGAATGGGTCGAGATCGAGATGCTCAATGCCGAGGATGCGGCCATCCTCGGTTGCCCACAAGGCACGCCCTTCCTGCGCGGCCGCCGGTTGACGCGTGCGGCTGACGACCGGCCGATCGAGTATGTCACCAGCCTGCTCAACCCGGCACATTTTGCGCTGCATATGAGGTTCTGAGCGATGCCGGATGCAACCAGCAAGGCCATCGATCGCGCCATGGGCGCGCTTGTCGGCGGAGCGCTGGGAGACGCGCTCGGCATGCCGACGCAGCTTTTGTCGCCGGCTCGCATTGCCGAACTCTACGGCCATGTAGAGGATTTCATCGAGCCTTTCGCCGATCATCCGGTGTCGAAGGGCCTGGCCGCCGGAACCATCACCGACGATACCGAACAGGCGCTGCTGCTCGGCCGCATCCTGGTCGAATCCGGCGACCGTTTCGACCACGCGCGCTGGGTCAATGCGCTGCTCGACTGGGAGCGCGAGGTCAAGGCGCGCGGCAGCTATGATCTTTTGGGGCCGTCGACCAAGCGTGCCATCGATGCCATCAACAATGGCGTACCGGCCGAGGAAGCGGGACGCAGCGGCGACACCAATGGCGCGGCCATGCGTATCGCGCCTGTCGGCATCATGATGCCGCTTGAACCGTTGGAGACGTTCGTCGGCAAGGTGGCGGAGACTTGCCGGGCGACGCACAACACCTCGATCGCCATAGCCTCGGCCGCAGCCGTCGCAGCGGCCGTCAGCCGCGGCGTCGCCGGCGGCGGTTGGCGCGATGCTTCGGCCAGCGCGGTCGCGGCGGCGAGGCGAGGGGCGACGCTCGGACATTGGGTCACCGGCGGCGACATCGCCGCGCGTATCGTCTGGGCGCAGGACATCGTGCGTGGCAAGGCGATCAGGGATGCGATCCGGCTGATCACCGATCTGGTCGGCACCGGCGTCGCCAGTCAGGAATCCGTTCCGGCTGCCTTCGCCGTGCTGGAAGTCGCCCGTGGCGACCCCTGGCAAGCAGCCATCATCAGCGCCAATCTCGGCGGCGACACCGATACGATCGGCGCCATCGCTGCCGGCATGGCCGGCGCCTGCACCGGCTTTTCCCGATTGCCGCAAGAGCACATCCTCCGGCTTGTCGGCATCGACTTGTCAGAGGTTGGCGCGCTCGCCGCCGACCTTGTCGCGGCAAGGGCGGCGAAAGCCGGCTCCAGCAAGGACGCGGCGGCGTGAGCGGCCGTCTGGTCCATATAGGCAGTGCCGTGGTCGATTATGTCTACCGCATCGACGCTTTGCCGGCGCCCGGCATGGAAAAGACGGCATCGAGCTTCGCCCAGGTCGCCGGCGGCGGCTTCAACATGATGGTGGCGGCCAGCCGCACCGGCATGCAGGTGGTGTTCGGCGGCCAACTCGGCAGTGGGCCGAATGGCGACTTCCTGCGCGCCGCCTTCATGGCCGAGAACATCGCGACACTGACGCCGCCATCGCCCTTGATGGACAGCGGCAATTGCGTCGCCATGATCTCCAGCGACGCCGAACGCACCTTCGTGTCATGGCCAGGTGCGGAGAGCATACTCAGCCTCGAAATGATGGCGCCGGTCGCGGTGGCACCGGGTGATTGGGTGTTCACCTCCGGCTATACGCTAAGCTATCCCAAGAGCCGCGATGCGCTCACGGACTGGATCGAGGCACTGCCGGACGAAACCCCTTTCGTCTTCGATCCGACGCCGGTCATCTCGGACATTCCACGCTCCATCCTGTCGCGGGTGCTCGCCCGCACCACATGGCTGAGCTGCAACACGACGGAGGCGGCTGAGATCGCCGGTTCGGGCAATGTCGAGGCTGTCGCTGCACGACTTCTGGTCGACCATTGCCCACGCGCTGCGGGCGTGGTCATCCGCGCCGACGCGAAGGGTTGCCATATCAGGCTGGCCGATGGCTCAGCCCAGACCATTGCCGGCTTCAAGGTCAACGCCGTCGACACCAATGGCGCCGGCGACACCCATATCGGCGCTTTCGTCAGCGCGCTGGCGCACGGAATCTCGCCCTTCGAGGCAGCGCGCTATGCCAATGCTGCTGCTGCTGTTTCGGTCACCCGCCATGGCGGCTCGTCGGCGCCGACGAATCGCGAAATCCAGACATTCCTGAGCCATGCCGCCGACCCATCGGGAGCAGGCCGGACACAGAAGGCCAATGCATAACAGCTGGAAAAGCCTGACAAGCCCGGGAACCGGGCAAACCCACAGAGAGGAACCAACCATGCGCATGCCTGATTTGACTGCTCTGCTGACGGCGACCGCCGTCTTTACCTCCGCACTTGCGTTCGCCGCCAAGGCCGACGAAGTGCATGTGCTCAACTGGAAGGGTTACGGCGCCGACGAACCGTGGGCCGTCGAGGCTTTCGAAAAGGCGACCGGCAACAAGGTCGTCAACGACTTCTTCAATTCCGAACAGGAAATGCTGACCAAGATCCGGACCAATCCCGGCCTCTATGACGTGGTCATGATCAACGCCGCCTTCAACGACCAGGCGATGGCCGGGAAACTGATCCAGCCGATCGACGTTTCCAAGCTGCCGAACTATGCCGACATCAGCAAGGACAAGGCGGGATCGCCGATGCTCGTCCATGACGGCAAGGTCTATGGCGTGCCGTGGGTATGGGGTCTAACCGCACTCGCCATCAACGAAAAGTCCTTCGACAAGCCACCGACGAGCATCGCCGAAATGTGGGATGCCGCCCACAAGGGCCGCGTCGTCATTCGCGACGATGCCGTCGAAGCGGTGCAGTTCGGCGCCATCGCCACTGGCCAGAACATCAACGACATCAAGGATATGGATGCGGTCAAGACGAAGCTGACCTCGCTGATGCCGCAGATCAAGACCTTCTGGAGCTCGGAAAACGACTGGAACCAGATGGTCGCCTCCAACCAGATCGACATCGGCACCTATTGGAGCGGCTCGGCCGATCGCGCCAAGACGCATTTCAAGCTGCCGGTCTCGCTGGTGGTGCCGCAGGAAGGCGCCGTCGCCTGGCTCGACGCGTTTTCCATTCCGGTCGGCGCCAAGAACGTCGCCGGCGCCGAGGCCTTCATCAACTACATGATCGACCCGAAATTCTACGTCGAATGGGTCACCAAGGTCGGTGCTCCCGTCTCCGCCAACACCAAGGCGGTGGAAGCGCTGCCCGAGGATGCCTTCAACCGCAAGGTCATGGGTGATCCCGAAGTGGCCAAGCGCATCCAGTTCCAGGCGCCGATCACCGATGCCCAGCGCGAAGCCTATCTGGCGCTCTGGCAGCAGCTTAAGGTCGACGTGAAGTAAGATCACAGCTAGGCCAGCCGGCGGTTCGCGTCGGCTGGTTCTTCCAATCCTGGGAGGAGGGTACCATGGCAGCTGCGACTGCGTCGCGAAGCGGGCTGAGATCGGCATTGCCGCTGCTGGCACCGGCCTATCTCTGGCTGACGGTGGCGATCTTCCTGCCGCTATCCGCTATGGTCTTCTTCTCGTTCATGACCGAGCTGCCGCTGTCGGGAAAGCCGTGGGCGTTCACGCTTGGCAACTATGCCGCCTTCTTCTCACAGAGCCTCTATCTGACGCTGCTGCTGGCCTCGCTGCGCCTTGGCCTCGAAGTGACGCTGTGGTGCGTCGTCATCGGCTATCCCGCGGCCTATGTGCTCGCCAAGGTGCTGAAGGGGCGCAGCCGCGAGGCGATCTTCCTGCTCGTCATCCTGCCGTTCTGGTCGAACGGGTTGGTGCGCATCTTTTCCTGGGCGATGGTTTTGCGCGAAGGCGGCATCCTCGACACCGCGCTTAATGCCGTGCTGCCGTTCAAGATCAACATCGACCTCATGTATTCCTATCCGGCCGTCATCATCGGGCTGGTGCATTCCTATGTGCCTTACATGGTGCTGACCTGTTATCTCACGCTACAGGCCATCGACGACTCGCTGATCGAGGCCGGGCGCTCGCTTGGCGCATCGCGGTTGCAGGTGCTGAAGCGGGTGATCATCCCGCTGTCGATGCCCGGATTGGTCGCGGGTGCGGCGCTGATCTTCGTGCCGGTCGTCGGCTCGTTCATGGAACCGCGCATCCTGGGCGGCCGCACCGGCACCTTCTACGGAACGGTCATCGAGGACCAGTTCGTCGCCGTGTTCAACTGGCCGCTCGGTGCCGCACTCTCCTTCATCCTGCTGGCGGTAGTGCTGGTCATCCTGGCGGTGGCGTCGCCAGTGCTGCGGAGGGCCGCGTGATGACGACGACCCGCATCCTCGAAGGACTCGGCCGCCTCTACATCTGGCTGCTGCTTGCCTTTCTTTATCTGCCGATCATCATCATGGCGCTGATGTCGTTCAACGTTTCTCCCTTCTACCAATTGCCGTTCGAATGGACGACTGAATGGTATGCTTCGCTGTGGCAGAACGACCAACTGATCGCAGCGACCTGGAACAGCGTCGAGATCGCGGTCATCACCACGATCATTTGCGTCGTGCTCGGCTCGGCGGCGTCGCTGGCGCTCTATCGCTACGAATTTCGTGGCAAGAAGTTCCTGCAGGCGCTTTTGTTTCCGCCGATCGCCATACCGTGGCTGATCACCGGCACGGCAATGCTGATTTTCTTCTTCGGCGTCGGTATCGGCCGTGGCCTGCATGCGATCCTGCTCGGCCATGTCGCATTGGCGCTGCCCTATGTCATCGTCGTCGTCTCGGCCCGGCTGCAGACCTTCGCGCCGGAGCTGGAAGAGGCGGCGCGCTCACTAGGCGCCAACCAGTGGCAGGTGACGCGCCGCGTCACGCTGCCCTGGATCATGCCCGGCGTCATCGCCGGCGGGCTGTTCGCGTTTGCCGTTTCGTTCGACCAGTTCGTGGTGTCCTATTTCCTGGCGACGCCGGGCCAGACGACGCTGCCGGTCGAAATCTACGCCGCGATCCGCAAGGGTTTCACGCCCGAGATCAACGCGGTCTCGACCATCATCATTGTCGTGTCGATGGCGCTGATGCTGCTGACGGCGCGGTTCTTCAAATTCGGCGGAGAGAAATAATGGCCGGCGTGCAGGTATCCGATGTCTCGCGCAGCTTTGGCGCGCACAAGGCGCTGGACAACGTCTCCATCGACTTCGCCGATGGCGGCTTCTACGCGCTGCTCGGGCCGTCGGGCAGCGGCAAGACCACGTTGCTGCGGCAGATCGCCGGTTTCGATTTTCCTGACTCGGGTCGCATCACCATCGGCGGCGAGAGCGTCGAGCGGGTGCCCGTCGAGAAGCGTCGTATCGGCATGGTGTTCCAGAACTATGCGCTGTTTCCCAATATGAGCGTCGCCGACAATGTCGCCTTCGGCCTGTCGGTGCGCGGCGAGGCCAGGGCGATCATCGCTGCCGAGGTGCAACGCGCGCTCGATCTGGTGCAGCTTGGCAAGCTTGGTGGGCGCCGGCCGCACCAGCTCTCCGGCGGGCAGCGGCAGCGTGTGGCTCTCGCCCGCGCCATCGTCACCAAGCCGCGCGTGCTGCTGCTCGACGAGCCATTGGGTGCGCTCGACAAGGCGCTGCGCGTCGACATGCAGATTGAGCTCAAGCGCATCCAGCGCGAGATCGGCATCACCACGATCTTCGTCACGCACGACCAGGAAGAAGCGCTGACGATGAGCGACCGCATCGGCATATTGCGCGACGGAAGGCTGGTGCAGGAAGGGCCGCCCGAGGAAATTTATGATCGGCCAAAGAGCGAGTTCGCCGCCACCTTCCTCGGCGATGCCAACATCTTTCGCGGCGATACGACGGGCGATGGCATCCGGCTGCCGGACGGCACGGCGATTGCCGCCGGCGCGGGTGCCAAGCTTGCCGCCGGCGCCAAGGCGAGCTGTGCCGTGCGCCCCGAACGCATCCGCATCGCCACGGATGCCGGAGCACCGAATGGCACCGCCAACATGCTCAAGGGGCAGGTTTCCAAGCGCATCTTCGCCGGCAACAACAGCACCTATTTCGTCGAGCGTGGCGGCCAGACGTTGAAGGTGATTGTACAGAACACGGGTGTCGACAGGCTGGCGGAAGGTCAGGACGTCGTTCTGCGCTGGTCGCCGGAGAGTACGGTGTTGATCGCGGCGGGTTAAGTAGGACTGTGGACGGATGGGATGGTTGGCGTTCCGTGGCGCCCCCTCTGTCCTGCCGGACATCTCCCCCACGAGTGGGGAGATTGGCTTTGATGGCCGGTTTCGCAAATCGCCGACGTTGCAAAAAAAATGCGATAAGGCTCAAGCTGCCGATCTCCCCCCTCGTGGGGGAGATGCCCGGCAGGGGCAGAGGGGGGCGCTGCCCCGCCATACGATCGCGTAAGTGGCTGGAGTACTGATGACGCTTGAACTGACCGCACAGGACCGAGCCATGCTCGATGGCGAGCAGGGCTCGTCCGCCGCCGCTGCCATGAAAATCCTGGCAGGGTTTTCCAATGCGGTCGGTGCGGGCAGCCTGCTCGACATTACCGGCGCCCATATCGATGGCTGTCTCTACCACGGCAAGGCCGGTCTCGATTTCGTCGAGCGGCTGGTCGAAGGCGGTGGCCGCGTTCAGGTGCCGACGACGCTGAATGTCGGTTCGTTCGATCTCATCCATCCCGGCATGGTCAAGATGCCCCTAGCGGAAGAGGTGCCGGCGCGGCGGCTGATGAAGGCGCATCTGGAACTCGGCTGCCAGGCGACCTTCACCTGCGCGCCCTACCAGACGCGCTTTCGGCCAAGCTTTGGCCAGCCGATCGCCTGGGGTGAGTCCAACGCCATCGTCTTTGCCAATTCGGTGATCGGCGCGCGCACCAACCGCTATGGCGATTTCATCGATCTGTGCTGCGCCATGACCGGCCGCGCGCCGGCCTGGGGCCTGCATCTGAGCGAGAACCGGCGCGGCCGGATCCTGTTCGAACTGGATGTTCCAGACGGCGAGCTGAGTGACAGCCTTTTCGTCGGCGTCGGGCTAATCATAGGGCAAGCGAGTGGCGACCGCGTTCCGGTGATTGCCGGTCTGCCGCGGCCGCGTGACGAGGACCAGCTGAAGGCGCTGGGTGCGGCGGCTGCAACGACGGGTGCTGTGGCGCTGTTCCATGCGGTCGGCATCACGCCGGAAGCGATGACGCTCGATGAGGCGTTCCAGGGTCATGCGCCTGACGAGACGATCCGCATCACCCGCGCCGATATCGGCCATGCGCTGGCCAAGCTATCGAGCGTGCCGGATGGCGCGCCGCTAGCGGCCGTGTCGCTCGGCACGCCGCATTTTTCGCATGAGGAATGGATGCGACTGTTGCCGTTGCTGCGCGAGGCAGCACCCGAAAGGCGCATCCCGATCTATGTCAACACGGGCCGTGCGACCCTGACGCGACTGCAGGAGGAGGGCGCGCTGGTGGGCATGGAGGCGTTCGGTCTGATCCCGGTCGCCGATACCTGCACCTATGTCACATCGATCCTGGAACGCCTCGACGGCGTGGTGATGACCAATTCCGGAAAATGGGCGCATTACGCGCCGGGCAATATCGGCGTGTCCGTCGCCTTCGCCGAGATGGAGGATTGCATCCGCTCCGCTGCCGTCGGGCATGTCGTGCGGAGCGCCTCATGACGCGGCCGGTGGAACGAACCGGCATCTTCCAGTTGGCCGGCGAAGCCAGGGGCCAGGCGCTGGTGTATTCGCAACCGCTGAGCTTCTGGGGCGGCATCGATGCCGAGACGGGTCATATCATCGACCATTCGCATCCTGGCCTCGGCCAAAATGTCGCCGGCAGGATTTTGGTCATGCCGAGCGGGCGCGGCTCGTCATCCTCGTCTTCGGTCCTGGCCGAGGCGATCCGCAGAGGCACGGCACCCGCCGGCATTCTTCTGGAGCGGCCGGACCCGATCCTGGCGGTTGGCGCCATCGTTGCCGAATTTCTCTATGACATCCGCATGCCGCTGGTGGTGTGCGATATTGCCGGCATAGCTTCCGGCGACAAGATCATGATTGGTGTTGGCGAGGATGGCGAGGCGGTCATTCGCAAAGTCTAGGGACGAGCGCTTGCTAACCGAACTCAGCGCCGCCCCTCATCTGGCTGCCGCCATCTTCTCCCCGTAAACGGGGCGAAGGGGCTTGTTGCAACGCCGGCGCTGTTTTTTGTGACGTTGGTGATTGGCGAAATCATCGGCGACAGTGTCCTTCGCCCCGTTTACGGGGAGAAGATGCCGGCAGGCAGATGAGGGGCACCGCCGACGCCTCTCACTTCACGCTGCCATCAACCGCGCTTCAGACCTCAACCAGCCATCAATCCGGCAGCACCACGCCGCCAATAGGCAGCCGCCAGCGTTTGATCGCGACCAAGGCCCAGCGTGTCGCGCCAATATTCGCGCACGATCTTGGCGGCAGCGGCTTCCGCCGCGAACCAGCCGAAGGCCGAACCGTCCTGCGGCCACGCTACCGAGCGGACAGCCTCGGCCAGCAGTTTGTCCTCGCCCGCCGGCATGCCGTTCCTTGTCAGCCAATGCAACTCGATGCCCGTGGCATTGGCGATCGCTTGCCTTTCGCCATTATTGGCGATCTCGACAAAGGCGACGCCCTTTGTCTCGGCCGGCAGCGTCTCCAGCAGCCGCGCCAGCGCCGGCAGGCCGGTTTCGTCGGCGCCCATGACGTACCATTCTGCCTGCCGTACCGGACGGCCGACCGGTCCCATGATGCCGACCTTCATGCCGGGCGCTGCCTGCATGGCCCAGGCGGAGCCGACGCTGTCACCCGGATGGATCAGGAAGTCGACGTCGATGAGGCCCGTTTCCACGTCGAGCGTGCGGATGGTGTAGACGCGCGCCACCGGGCGCCGGTCGTCGGCGGGCCAAGCCGGCAGGCCATTGCCGCCCAGCACTGGCCACAGCGGATCGGGCACCTCCCTGGTCGGAAACAGCATGCGGATGTGCATGCCGCCGAATTTGGTGAAACGCGAGAGATTCTCGCCGGCCAGCCGGATGCGGCGCATGTGCGGGGTGAGGTCGCGAATATCCGTCACCACCATCTCGCGGAACTGGGCGAGGCTGGTTTCGCCTGAGAGATCGCCGGTCCAGACGATCTCGGGGTTTTCCTCCTTGGCGTAGACCTGTACGGCTGTGGCCAGCAGGTCCTTGATACGGGCGAGCCCGTCGCGGTCGGCGGCTTTGGCCCGCATCACCAGCCGCTCCATGTCGATGGAGGCGTCGCCGAAGGCGAAGCGGAAATCGATGCGCTGTCCATGATGCGAGGCATCGGCCTCGAAGCTCTGCAGTCTGTCGCTGATGCTGTCCATGTAATCAGGCAGATGTCGCAGGTTGAGCTGTGCCTCACAGGCCAGTTCACGCACCGATGCTTCGCTCATTGTCAGCCTCCGATCCTGCCGGTGAGGGCCACCTTGAAGGTGCGACCCTTGCCCTGTTCGGTTGCCGCCGAGGTCGACCATGCGCTTTGCGGGTCGGTGTAGGCGGTGTTGAAGATGTTATCGACGCCGAAATCGAGCTTGAGGTTGTCGTTGACGCGCCAGTTGGCGAAGACATTGACCAGATCGAAGGCGTCGTCGACAATCGGCACGGCGTTGGGATTGGTGCGGCTGGTGCGGGTGATCTTGCCGGCGCTGAGATATTGCGCGCCGACCGTGAGCTGGTCCTCCAGCATGCGAAAGCCGATTGTGGCCGAGAAGCGGTCGAGCGGCGTGTTGTTCAGCGCCTGGCCGGAATAGACGCCGCTGACGACCTTGGCGTTGATCAGCGCCCCGGCGAGGTTCACGAAGCCCCAGTTGTAATCATAGACCATCTCGGCCTCGACGCCCTTCAGGCGCGCGTCGCCGATGTTGATGGCCGTGCGCGGAAGGACCGTCAGATCGACGTCGATATAGTCCTCGACGTCGGTGTGGAAGACGTTGAGCTTGGCGCGCAACCGGTCGCCCGCCGTCAGCAAATCGTCATATTTGACATTGATGCCGGCCTCCCAGTTCTTCGCCGTTTCGGGCTGTAGCAGGAGATTGGGCCGATAGGTGTCGCCGCCGCCATGCGCGCCGCCGCCACGGAAGACATCCTGCAGGCCAGGCGCCCGGTAGCCTTCGGAGTAGGTGCCATAGAGCTGAAAGCCGTCAAACGGCGTGACGCCAACGGTGAGGCGTGGCGACCAGCGGTCGCCAGAGATCGAGGCTTCCTGCGGCGACGGGATGCGCGTTTCGCCATCAAGCTGGTAGCCATCATAGCGCATGGCCGCGATCACCTGCAGCCACTCCTTGTAGTCACCTTGCCATTGCAGGAAGCTGCCATAACCCTGCTGCTCGCCGGCGCCGAAATGCGCCGCTTCCGAGGAGGCCTCGAGATAATAGTAGTCGAGACCGTAGGTCAGCGTGTGGGCCAGCCCCCAGGCGTCGAAGCGCGAGGAATTCTTCGCGTTGACGCCCGAGGTGGCGACATCATAAAAACGGAAATTGCCGACCCCTGAGGCGGGCGCGACCTGCGTCTGCTCGGCGCGGGTGCGGTTGTGGTAGGCATTGGCGCTGAAGTCGATCAACTCGTTGTCGTCGGGCTTCCAGGTGTAGGCAGCGGTGTAGGTCTGGTTGGTGGTGTTGGTGTCGTAGCGGCTCAGCGTTGGCGAGGTCGAGCCGCTCGATCCGGTGATCTGGTCGTTGTAGCGCTGCAGGATGGCGCCGAGCTTCAGCTCGTGGCCATCGGCCGGGCGCAGCGTCGTCTTCAGATAGCCGCTGGTCACCCGCTCGCCGGTCCATGGCACGGTGTCGCCATTGCCGTCGGTGTAGCTGTCACGGTCGCGGTAGATGAGGTTGCCGATGATGTCAGCATCGTCGCTGAAGCGGTAGGCGCCGGTGGTGCTGGTGGTGAAGCCGTCGCCATTGTCCTCATAGCCAAGCTTCTCGCTCAGCGCCCAGCGCTCGTCCTTCTTGAGGAAATCGCCGGCATCCTTGGTCTCGAAGGAGACGACGCCGCCGATGCCGCCCGAGCCATAGGCATTCGACACCGGGCCGCGAATGACGGTGGCTTCCTTGATCAGATCGGGTTCGACATAGAACGAGCCAGAGCCATGACCGACGCGCCAATAGTCCTGGCGGGCGCCGTCGAGGGTGACGACGACGCGGCCATATTGCTCCAGGCCGCGGATGTTGATGGCGGTTGCGGGATCGTCGCCATTCATCGAGGCAGCGACGCCCGGCGTTGTGCGGAAGATGTCGGCGGCTGTGTCGGGCTGGATGCGGTCGAGTTCGTCCTGATCGATGGCGCTGATGGCGGCCATCGATTCGATCACCGCCGTCTTGATCATCGTCGCCGAGATGGTGATCACGTCGAGCATGGTCGCCGGCTGGTTCTGCGCGGGATTGGCCGGCGCCAGGCGGCCGGCCTTGGCGGCGGCCTTTTTCTCCTGGTCCTGTTCCTGCGCGTTGGCAAAAGGCACGGCGCAGAGGCCGAGCACGAAGGCGAGCGCGGTGCTCGCCATCAAGGTCGTGTTTGTTGTCGTTGTCATGCAGCCCCTAAGCAAAAGCAAAACTGCTGGCGGTGGCTGAAAAGCCTTGGCTGGCATGATTGAAAATCCCTCGACCAGGCGGGTCGGGGCAGGGGTCACATATTAAAACATGATGACATGAGTCAACTTTAATTTTATAGCCGACCGTCATCGAGAAGCATCTGGCACGGAGCAGCGGCATGGTCGGAAGTGTGGGCGAGGGCAAGAGGATCGGCTGGTTGCAACCAGGCAGGATCGCGGCGATGCTGCTTCTGGCGCTGTCGGTGCTGGCGCCTTCCTGCGGTTTCAAGGCGCTGGCCGCCGAGGGCGTTGTCGACGCGCTGGGACGAACCGTCGCGCCGGGACCGGCAACGAGGATCCTGACGCTGGGCTCCGACGTTACCGAGATCGTCCACGCGCTCGGCGCCGGCGAGCGGATCATCGCCGTCGATCGCGGCAGCAAATATCCGCCATCCGTGGCCGGGAAGCCTAATGTCGGCTACCGCCGCCAGCTTTCGGTCGAGGGGTTGGCGAGCTTGCGTCCCGATCTGATCCTGGCGGCCGAGGACAGCGGGCCGCCGGAGGCGGTCGAGGTGCTGAAATCACTGGCGATCCCGATCGTCTTCGTCCCGCAGGACAACACCCCGCAAGGCATCGAGCGCAAGATCACCCTGATCGCCGCCAGCCTTGGGCTCGAGGACAAGGGCAAGGTGGTTTCCACCGAGGTGCTCACCGCCTTTCAGACGGCAGCCGATCTGGCAGCAAATATCCCGCCGGAGCGGCGCAAGAAGGTGGTGTTCTTCCATGGCCTTGTGAAGCTGAGCGCAGCCGGCGCCGGCACCTCGGCCGACGCCATCATCCGCTACGCCGGCGGCCTCAACCCGATGGATGTCGTGCAGGGCTACAAGGCGGCATCGGAGGAAAAGCTGATCGAGATGGCGCCTGATGTCATCCTGATGATGAGCGACGGCAAGGGTGGCCCGACGCCCGAGCAGGTGTTCGGCAACCGCGCGCTGGCGGCAACGCCGGCGGCGGCCAACAAGGCGCTGGTGGTGCTCGACGGCGCCTACATGATCGACTTCGGCCCGCGCACATCAGATGCGATCCGCGACCTGGCGAAGGCGCTCTATCCGGAAGGGGAATGACGTCGCGAAAATCGCAAGGCGTTTCGGCTGGGCAGTACCAATTCGTCGTCGAACCCGTTGCGCTTGATAAATCCTGTCCGTCCGGATTTCTCCGGATCGGCTTCCGCCCGAACAAACTTGGCGGCTCGGCCTGAAACATTGGCACGATATTCTAAGCCGCTCGGTTGACCGTGAATGTGCTCTCCAGCCTATAATTATACTAATTCATAGACTAACTGCGAACGTTCGAGGCGCTCGCACTTGGCCTGTGAAAACCGGCTGCACAAAGGGAGCGCGCATCGATGCCGAAGACAGAGTCCAATCCGATCGACCTCGGCACCAGGGCGGCCGATTTCCTGTTGCCCGACGCGCAAGGCGTGCTGCACCGCCTCGCCGATTTCGACGCCAAGCCGGCCTTGCTCGTCGCCTTTATTTCCAACCGCTGCCCGTTCGTCGTGCTGATCCGTGAGCAGCTTGCCGTTTTCGCCAGGGATTATGCCGGCAAGGGGCTGCAAGTGGTGGCGATCAACGCCAATGACCATGAGGCGCATCCGGAGGAGACGCTGGCCCGCATCGGCGAAGAGGCCGAAAAATTCGGCTATTCCTTCCCCTATCTCAAGGATGCGTCGCAGCAGACGGCCAAGGCCTATGGCGCCGCCTGCACACCCGACTTCTTCCTGTTCGATGCCGACCGGCGGCTCGCCTATCACGGCCAGTTCGACGATGCGCGGCCGGGTAATGGCAAGCCGGTGACCGGTGCCGATCTGCGGGCAGCGGTCGACACGGTGCTGGAGGGCGGCAGGCCCACTGCCAGCCAGGTGCCGTCGATCGGCTGCAACATCAAGTGGAGCGCCGGCAACGAGCCGGTCTGGTCTTCCAGCGCGGCCCGCGCGGCCTAGCGCCGTCCTCGACGCATTCGCCAGGTATCCATGCCCAAGCCGCAAAATCCGTTTCTGACAGCTTGCTGCTCCAGGCCGACGTGCTGGTGCTGGGCGGAGGTCCGTCAGCGGCCTGGGCGGCTGTCGCTGCGGCCGAGAGCGGCGCCAAGGTGGTGCTGGCCGACAAAGGTTATCTTGGCACCAGTGGCGCCACCGCGCCCTCCAACACCGGCACCTGGTGCGTGCCGCCGGGCGACAACAGGCATGCCGTCGTTGAGCGGCGTTGGCAGCGCACCGGCGAACTCGCCGACCCGCGCTGGATGCTGCGCTGCGTCGATACCGCCTACCGCAATCTGCTCAGGCTGTCCGAATGGGGCTATCCCTTTCCGAGCGAGGATGACGGCCGGCTCTACATCGCCAATCTGCGCGGGCCGGACTACATGCGCTTCATGCGCCGCCGGGTGCTGTTGGCCGGCGTCACCGTGCTCGACCATCACCCGGCGCTCGAACTTCTGTCCGACGGCGATGCCATCGTTGGCGCCGCCGGTGTCGCCCGGCAGATCGGCCAGGACTGGCGCGTCGACGCCAACGCGGTGGTGCTGGCGACGGGCGGCTGCGCTTTCCGCGAGCGCATCCTCGGCGCGACCGGGCTGACCGGCGACGGCTATCTGATGGCGGCGGAAGCCGGCGCCAGCCTGTCGGGCATGGAGTTCACCGGCAAGTACACGCTGGCGCCCTATGGCTCCTCATTGAACAAGGGCCTGCCGTCCGCTGGGCATCGTTCCATCGCGAGGATGGTTCGCCGATCCTCGGGCCGACCGGCGAGCCGTTGCGCAACGGCATCGGCGACCGCGAGGAGGAAGTGGCGCGTGCGCTGATCGACGGCCCGGTCTATGCGCGGCTCGATCAAGCCGAGCCGGCGCTGCAAGGCTGGCTGCGCCAGGGTCAGCCGAACTGCTTCGTGCCCTATGACCGCGCCGGCATCGACCCGTTCAGCGAACTGTTCCGTATCACCTTGCGCGCCGAAGGCACGGTGCGCGGCACCGGCGGCATCGACATCGTCTCCGACGATTGCGCCACCGGCGTGCCCGGCCTCTATGTTGCCGGCGACGCTGCCAGCCGCGAGATGATGACCGGTGCGGTATCAGGCGGCGGCGCCTTCAATTCGTCCTGGGCGCTGGCCAGCGGCTGGTGGGCCGGCAAGGGCGCCTCGACCCATGCCCAGCGCCGCACCGGCAAGGCGTTCCGCAGCGCAGTGCAATCGCTCGGCCAGGCCGGCTTGCGTCCTGCATCATCGGCGAGGGCCGACATCTCGGCGGGCGAAGTTATCGAGGCGGTGCGTAGCGAAGTCACGCCGCTCGACAAGAATTTCTTCCGCACTGGCGAGGCCCTGGAGAAAAGCGGCGAGCGGCTGGAGAGTGTCTGGCGCGACGTGCGCAGCCATCTGCAAGGCGAGGGGCTGGACCGGGTCCGTACCCGAGAGGCAGCTTCGATCGCCGCTGCTGGGCGTTGGTCCGTGGCCGCCGCGCTGCACCGCACCGAGAGCCGCGGCATGCACCGCCGCACCGATCTGCCGGGCAAGAGCCCGGCCTTCGCGCACCGGCTGGTCATCACCGGTGTGGATGCGTTCCGCATCGCAGGTGCGCCTGAGCGGCTGGCGGAGCTGGCGTCATGATCGAGATCGTCTCGGCCACGCGCTGCGTCGAATGCGACATCTGCGTCAAGGTGTGCCCGGCCAACGTCTTCGACGCGACCGACAATGGCGTGCCGGTGATCGCTCGCCAGGAGGACTGCCAGACCTGCTTTCTTTGCGAGATCTATTGCCCGACCGACGCGCTTTATGTGGCCGAGTTCGCCGAAGGGCCGACCGGCATCACGGAAGCTCAGGCCGACGCCCGCCAGCTGTTCGGCTCCTATGCCCGCGCGCTTGGCTGGAAGCGCGGCAAGGCGGGCGGCTCGGAATTCGACCCGACGCACCGCATCCGCGTGGCGCAGTGAACCGATCGGAGACAGATATGGATCGCCCGAACATGGACCGGATCGTCGTCAGCGACATCAGCAAGACCTTCCAGCTCAAGCCGGGGCAGTTCGTCACCGTGGATGGCGAGGCGACCGACCGCGTCACCGTGCTCGACGGCGTCGATCTTTCCATCCGCAAGGGCGAGTTCATCACGCTGGTCGGCCCGAGCGGCTCGGGCAAGTCGGTGCTGCTCGATATCATTGGCGGGCTGACGCAGGCGACCGGCGGCAACGTCCAGCTCGACGGCAGGCGCATCACCAGGCCCGATCCAAAGACCGGCTATGTCTTCCAGCAATATGCGCTGTTTCCCTGGCGCACGGCGCTCGCCAACATCGAATATGCGCTGGAAGTGCGCGGCGTGGCCAAGGCCGAGCGTACCGCCACAGCCCGCCATCTGTTGGCGCTGTTCGGCCTTGCCGGTTTCGAGGACCGTTTTCCCAACCAGCTGTCCGGCGGCATGCAGCAGCGTGTGGCGATCGCGCGTGCGCTGGCCAGCAACCCGGAAGTGCTGCTGATGGACGAGCCGTTCGCGGCGCTCGACCAGCAGACGCGCGAGCTTCTGCAAGGCGAGCTGCTGCGGATCTGGGGCAAGATCAACACCACGGTGATTTTTGTCACCCACTCGATCGACGAGGCGATCTTCCTCGCCGACCGCGTCGCGCCAGCGCCGAATTCAATCTATATCGCGCCCGCGTCTGGGACGTGCTGCGCGACGAGGTCAACAAGGCGCAGAAGGACTGGACCCTGTCGCCAGCCTTCAGTCACTGAGGAGCTGGACCAATGGCCTATCTGACCGAGAAGTTTGGCTCCGCGGGAGCGCTCCACCTGTTTGCCGGCGCTGGCGAAACGGTAGCCGCCGCCAGGGTCCCGGCCATCAAGGCCAGCGCCAAGATCCGGAGCAAGAAAGCAAGCCACGGCACGTTCCTCTATGGCGTGCCGCTGCTCGGCCTGTTCTTCCTGCTGTGGGAGATCGCGCCCCGACTCGGCTGGCTGAACCGGATCTTCTTTCCGCCGCTGAGCGAGGTCCTGGTCGCCTGGTGGGCCCTGCTCGCCTCGGGCGTGCTGATCGAGCATATCGGCATCAGCCTGCAGCGCGCAGCGATCGGCTTCGCACTCGGCGTGGTGGTGGCCATCCCCCTCGGTCTGTTGATGGGGCGCTATTCGCTGTTCGAGAAGGTTTCCGACCTCCTGGTGCAGACGCTGCGAAACACATCGCAATTCGCACTGCTGCCGGTGTTCATCCTGTTGCTCGGCATCGGTGAGGAATCGAAGGTCGCGATCACCTTCTACTCCTCGGTTTTCTTTCTCCTCGTCAACACGATCAGCGGCGTCAAGTCGGTGGATCCGCTGCTGATCAAGGCGGCGCGCTCGATGGGTACGTCCGACTTCGATCTGTTCCGCAAAGTCATCCTGCCGGCCAGCATTCCCTCGATCGTCGCCGGCGCCCGGCTGGCGGTGAAATCCTCGCTGTTCGCGGTCATCGGCGCCGAGATGCTGGCGGCCAAATCCGGCCTCGGTTTCCTCATCCAGAACTCGCAGCTGATGATGGAAACGGCCGACATGTACGCCGGCATCCTGACGCTGACCGTCATCGGCCTGACCGTCAATTACCTGCTCGTCTGGTTCGAGCGCTGGGCAACGGCCTGGAAAGGCCAGTCCGAGACCTCGCTCATCTGAGCCACCCATTCATTCCAATCAGGAAGGATTTTTCCCATGCCCAACATTCCATTCGACGCCCTTCGCCGGCTGCTGCTGAAGGGCGCTATTGCCGTCGTCATCGGCCTTGGCGGCATGCCTGCCTTCGCGCAGGACAAGCCTGAAATTATCCGCATCGGCAGTACCGCGCCGGGGCATCTCAAATTCATCCTCGCCCAGAAGGACGGCTGGTGGGAGAAGGAGTTCGCCAAGGACGGCATCAAGGTCGAACTGGTGACTTTCAATGGGGGTTCGGAGGCGACGACCGCGCTGGCCACCGGCGCGATCGAGTTCACCTATACCGGCAACAATCCGGCGCTGCGGGTTGCTGCGTCCGGCGCCGACGTCAAGCTGATCGGCCTGTCGAGTTATGTGAAGGCCGGCGGTTCCTACATCGTCGTCAAGACCGACTCGCCGTTGAAGACGCTGCAGGATCTCAGGGGCAAGAAGGTCGCCTATCTCACCGGCACGGTGCGGCATTCGAACTTCAGCAAGGCACTGAACAGCGTCGGCCTGACCATCAATGACGTCGAAGGTCTGAACCTGCCGTTCGAGGCATCCGGCCCGGCGTTGCTGCGCGGCGATATCGACGCCATTGTCGAGACCGATTCGACGGCGGCCAAGCTGGTCGACGCCGGCGAGGCGCGCGTCCTGTTCGACACCAGCACTCATCCGGAATGGAACGTGCCCAACGTCATCTCGGTCAACGGCGCCTTCGCGGCGAAATATCCCGATCTGGTCAAGCGGCTGCTGAAGGTCGATATCGAGATTTCGCGTTGGGCCGATGCCCATCCAGACCAGACGATCAAGACCTTTGTCGAGGCCACCAAGTCGTCGGAAAAATCCGTCCGCAAGACCTACGCCGACGGGGTGTTCCATCAGGATCCGAAACTCACGGACGACGCGATCGCCGCCTTGCAAGGCGAGGAGAAATTCATGGCCAGCGCCGGGCTCCTGAAGGGCTCGATCGACTATGGCAAATGGGTCGACAAGAGCTTTGTCGATGGCGCCGCGGCTGAAGTCGCTGCCGTCCAATAGACTAGAAGCATCGAGCGGGGCGGGCGCTTTGCCGCGCCGCCCCGTTCGTCTGGTTCGTCAAATCTCCGGGATGTTCTCCTTGAAGATCACCTGCAGCCTTGGCTGGTGCAGTTCATAGGGCAATCCCCGGACCGCATGGATCAGGGTGTTGAGCGCTTCGCGGGCCTCGACGCGCGGGTTCTGGTCGATGACCGCGTCGAGCGTGCCGTCGAGCAGAAGGTCCTTGGTGCCGTCCGTCACTTCGTGACCGAGGAAGACCATGGATTGGGCGCGGCCGCGCTCCTTGAGCGCGCGGGCGATACCGGTGTTGCCGGCGCCGACATTGTAGATCGCGGCAAGGTCGGGGTGCCGCTCCAGCAGGGCTGATGCCTCCGAATAGGCCTTCTCGCGATCGTCGAGCATTTCGCGCATCTCGACGATCTGCAGATTGGGTGATTCCTCGGTCAGCACGTGGCGGAACCCCATCTCGCGTTCTTCGTGGCCGCGATAGGACAGCGAGCCGGCGAACAGCGCCACCTTGCCCGGACGCCCCGATCCCATGAAGCGGTTGAGCAGATAGCCGGCCAGCCGCCCGGCGGCGCGGTTGTCGATGCCGATATACGCGACCCTGGGCACATGCAGGATGTCGGAAGCGATGGTCACCACCTTGATGTCGTTGGCCGACAGGGAGCGGATCGCTTCGCGCACCGTCGGATGGTCGAGTGCGATGACGCCGACGCCTTGCGTCTGTCCGCGCAGATCCTGCAGCAGGCGAGCGAGCCGGTCAGGATTGAAGCCCTCTATGGTGGCGATACGAACATCGAGGTCGGGCCGCGCCAGAGCCTGTGCCTCGATGTGGCGGTGCAGCATCTTGATGAAGGAATTGGTGCCGGCCGGCAGGGCGAAGTCGAGCCGGATGACCTCGCCGGGCGAGGGCCGTGGCGGCGTGCCGTTCGGGCCTTCGGCGATGTAGCCGAGGCGCTGCGCCATTTCGAGCACGATTTCCCGCGTGCGCGCCCGTACGCCGGGCCGGTTGTTGAGCACGCGGTCGACGGTGGCGGCCGAGACGCCGGCCTCCCGGGCTATGTCAGTCAGGGTGGAACGCACCGTCTTTCATCTCCTGCATGCGTCGGATCGGCTGGTGACGGCTTCCGCGTCATCGGCGATTCTGATGGGAAATGATGTATCCGCCCTTGGCCGATGTGCAAGCCGCCGGGCTAAATCAAATGGTCCGGCAGGGGTGCGCAGGGCCGGGAAGGGTCGGGTGCCCTCAAATTGAGGCATCCGGCTTGACGGATGGATCCCGTTTTTGTGCATTTCCTTGCCCTATTGCGATGTTATGATGTGTTTTGATTATTTATGATGTTGACAGCCTTGCCATGCTGTCGTCAATATCCCTCATAAGGGTCGTGGAGGAAACGTGGCCCTGAGGGAGGAGTTTCAATGTCTGACTTGATCCGCATCTCGCGGCGCCGGCTGCTGGCATCTGGAGGAAAGGCGGCCGTCATGATGGCCGCTGCTGGTATCGCACCCCAATTCATTCGTCCCGGCCGTGCCTATGCGGCCGACGCGCTGGCGCCAGGCATGATCGGCGGCCCGACGGGCTTCGAAGGGGCCGAGCGCTACCAGTATGGCGCCGATACGCCGGAAGGCCGCGCCATCGAGGCGGCGAAGGCGCTGAAGGGCGCCGGCAAGGCGCCGACCAAGATCGTGCTCGGCCTGTCCGACGGCTCGATCGGCCAGCTCACGCAGCCGTTCCCGGCCGGTGCGCCGTCGATCAAGGAGCTGTGGGAAAAGGAAACCGGCATCGCGATCGAAATCGTCGGTCTGCCGAACGGCCAGGAATTCACCAAGACGATGCAGGACATCTCCACCAAGGGTGGGGCCTACGACATCTACTCGACCGAATGGAACCGCCTCGGCGACCTCGCCGAAACCGGCGGCATCGCCAAGCTCGACGACTTTGTCGCGCAGCATAAGCCTGAATGGGACGATCCCGTCAGCGGCTATGTCAACGGCGCCAAGGGCGTGTCGCTGCTCAACAAATACCGCGGCTCGAACTATGGCGTGTCGCTGGACGGCGACTTCCAGACCTGGGTCTACCGCACCGACCTGTTCGGCGACGAAGCCGAGAAGAAGGCCTTCAAGGACAAATACGGCTACGATCTGGCGCCGCCGAAGACCTGGAAGCAGCATGGCGACATCGCCGCCTTCTTCCAGCGACCGGACAAGGGCCTGTTCGGCTCGACCGACCTGCGCAACCAGGGCTGGGGCTACACGAACTGGTACCAGCGCTATGTCTCGATGGCTTCGCCCAACCAGTTCCTGTTTGGCGATGACGGCAAGCCGATGATCAATTCCGAGCAAGGCATCGCCGCCACCAACGAATATGTTGCTTCGCTCGCGCATCATTCGCCGGATGCGATCTCCTGGGGCTGGCCGGAGCAATATGGCAACTTCGCCAAGGGTGGTGCGGCGATGACCTGCGCCTTCTCCAACCTGCCGAAATTCCTCGACAATGCCGGCAACAAGGATTCAGCCGTCACCGGCAAGATCGGCTCGATGCTGCCGCCCGGCCGCGAGATCGGCGGCAAGCTGATCAGCCGTTCCGTGCTGTGGTTCTCGCTGACCGGCATGGTCTCGTCGCAGTCGAAGAACCAGGAGGTCGCCTACCTCCTGCTGCAATGGCTGGGCTCGGCCCGCATCTATGCCTGGATGAGTGCCAACCCCGGCGGTTATCTGGACCCGTTCCGGCTTTCGGACTTCTCCGATCCGCTGGTGCGCCAGACCTATCATGCCTACCACATGGACGTCGTGCGCGAGACGGTCGCCCGCACCGTGCCGACCATCAACTATCCCGGCGCGACAGCCTTCCACAATGCGCTCGACGAGAACCTGATGGCGGCGCTGACCAAGGCCAAGACATCGGAGCAGGCGATGGCCGACACCGAGGCAGAGTGGAAAAAGATCGCCCGGCGCACCGGCGAGGACAAACTGCTCGAAGCCATCAAGACCAACAAGGAGGCCTGGCCGACAGTTCTCGATCCAATCGTCTGATCCTTCTCCCTGGATCATATCGAAGGAGGGGAGGAGCCTACTTCTCCCCTCCGCCCACAACGCCACCAGCAAAGCCGCCAGATGAAGCGTTCCGTTCCTTTCCTGATATTCCGCTATGCCGCGATCTTCGCGGCCATGGCGGTGACGCTGGTGCCGATCCTGTGGATGGTGTCGATGGCGTTCAAGCCGATCGCCGAATGGTCGGCGACCGGCGCCGAACTGACCTGGTGGCCGAAGAACCCGACGCTCAGCAATTTCCGTTTCGTCTTCGGCGAGTCGACCAACAATTTGATCGTCGCGCTCGACCGTAACGCGCTGAAGCCGATCCTCGCATCGCTGCTGTCGGCGGTTTTCGGCACGGTGATCGCCATGTCGGCGGGCACAGCCGCGGCTTATGGGCTGTCGCGTTTCGGCTCCGGCCAGAACCTGCCGCTGGCGCTGATCCAACTCAGGATCTTTCCGCCGATGGCGGTCATGATCCCGGTGATGATCATGTGGGCTTTCCTCAACTTCACCGACAGCTGGTGGGGCCTGGCGCTGATCTACGGCATCGTCACCTTGCCGTTCGCCTTCTGGCTGATGAAGACCTTCTTCGACGACATGCCGCGCGAGATCGAGGAGGCAGCGCTTGTCGAAGGCTGTTCGCGGCTGCGCGTCTTCACCCGCATCACGCTGCCGATGATGCGCGCGCCGCTCGCAAGTGCCGCGCTCTTCGTCTTCATCCTCAACTGGTCGGACTATCTGATCGCGCTGCTTCTGACGACGCGCGAATGGGTGACGATCCCGGTCTACATGGCCTCGCTATCCTCCTCGATGACCGGGCAGCTCTATGGCGCCAAGGCGGCGCTTGGCCTGATCGCGGCCGTGCCGCCGGTCATCATGGGCATCGCCATCCAACGCCATCTGGTGCGCGGGTTGACGTTCGGGGCGCTCAAGCAATGAGCGCGGTGACTGCCATGACGTCCAAGGATGAGATGAAAGCCGTCGGAGCAAAGCCGGTTTCGCGCGATGAGGGCGCAAGGCTGGGTTTCCGGCTGACGCTGCCTGCGCAGATCCTGGTGCTGTTCATCTCGGCCTTCCCGCTGTTGATGCAGCTCTACATCAGCGTCACCGACTGGTCGCCCCTGTCGGGCACCGGCTGGTGGAACGCCTGGTCGATGTGGAACAGCTTTGCCAACTACACCGATCTCGCCGCCGACGCGCGCTTCTGGAGCGCGCTGAAGCGTACGGTCATTGTCATGATCGTCTGCGTGCCGGCGGAATTCCTGCTTGGGCTAGCGCTGGCGACGCTGTTTGCCGACGATTTCCCGGGCAAGCGCGCCTTCTATTCGATCCTGCTGATGCCGATGATGGTGGTGCCGGCGGTGGCCGGCTACATGTTCTTCATGCTGTTCCAGTCGGGAGGGCCGGTGAACGACATCTTGTCGGCGCTCACCGGATCTCCCGTCACCATCGCCTGGCTGTCGGATCCGACTCTGGCGCTGATTGCGGTGATGGTCGCCGACATCTGGCAATGGACGCCGCTGATGTTCCTTATCCTGCTTGCCGGCCTGGTCGGCGTGCCGGAGGACCAGATCAAGGCGGCGACGCTGCTCGGCGCCAATCCGTGGCAGCGCTTCGTCACCATCGTGCTGCCGAAGATGAAGACGATCATCATCATCGCGCTGGCGATCCGGGTAATCGAGAACTTCAAGATCTTCGACACGCTCTACATCATGACCGGAGGTGGCCCCGGCGTCGCCACCGAAACCATCTCGGTCTACATCTACAAGCTCACCACGCAGGATTTGATCTGGGGCTATGTGGCGGCGATCGCGCTGGCCATTTTGGTCGTGCTGTCGATCGTCGCGGTGTTTGCCATGAAGCGCATGGCGCGGGCACGCGAGGTAGCGGCATGAGCGCGATCCACTTGCAAAACCTGGTCAAGAAATTCGGCGACTTCACCGCGCTGAAGACCATGGATTTGGCAATTGCCGATGGCGAGTTCATGGCGCTGCTCGGCCCGTCGGGCTGCGGCAAGTCGACGACGATGAACATGATCGCCGGCATGGAAGAGCCGACCGGCGGCAAGATCCTGTTTGGCGAGCGTGACATGGCCGGCGTGCCGATGGGCCGGCGCGGCGTCGGCTTCGTCTTCCAGAACTACGCCATCTTCACGCATATGACGGTGCGCCAGAACCTTGCCTATGGACCAAAAATGCGGGGGGCTGCCAAAGCCGAGATCGATCGCCGCGTCGGCGCCATCGCCGAGATGCTGCAGCTTTCGCCGCTGCTCGACCGCAAGGCCGACAGGCTGTCGGTCAATATATTGCAACGGGTGGCGATCGGCCGCTCGGCGATCATGGAGCCGGCGATCTTCCTGCTCGACGAGCCGCTGTCCAATGTCGACGCCGCTTTCCGGGCCGTCATGCGCACCGAACTGAAGCAGCTGCAGCGGCAGTTCCGCCAGACCATGGTGTATGTCACCCACGATCAGCTCGAGGCGATGACCATGGCCGACCGCATCGCGGTCATGGATCATGGCGTGCTGCAGCAGGTCGGCACGCCGCTCGAGGTCTACAACGATCCGGCCAATGTCTTCGTCGCCCGCTTTATCGGTGCGCCGGGCATGAATCTGCTCAAGGGCAGGCCAGCGGAGAGCGACCGCGGACTGGTCGTCGATCTCGGACCGCTGGGCGTCACGCCGCCGCTGCCGGGCGAACTCGCGATGGCCATGCGCGGTGCGCGCGGCGAGGTGCTTTACGGATTCCGGCCTGAACAGGCGACGTTGGTGCAGAATGGGCAGGGGCTCGCAATGCCGGTGACCTTTGTCGAACGGATCGGTGCGCGCACCATCGTTCATCTCGGCCAGGGCGAGGCGGCTGTGAAAACGGTGTTCGACAATGATGTCGGACTGGCTATCGGCGACACCGCTGTCATCGCCCCCACTACGTCGTCGGTGCGCGTCTTCGACGCCGCTACCGGCCGCGCCATGAGGGTGGGAGGCTGAGATGTTGGTCCGGCAAATTTTCGCAAGTTGGCGCCGCCCCTCACCCTTACCCTCTCCCCGTGTAGAGACGGGGAGAGGGGGGCGTCATCGTTGGAGCTTCTCCCTTCTCCCCGTCCCTATACGGGGAGAAGGTGCCGGCAGGCGGATGAGGGGCGGCGCCGGCGTTCGCTACCTGTCACTGATCCGTGGAGCGACCTGAGCCATGGCCGATATCGTCTTCCGTAATGTGACCAAACGCTACGGCAATACACTCGCCGTCGATGACGCCTCGTTCACCGTTAACGACAATGAGTTCTTCTGCTTCTTCGGTCCGCCGCTGTCGGGCAAGTCGACGATCCTGCGCCTGGTGCTCGGGCTGGAGACACCTGACACCGGCGAAATCCTGATCGGAGGCAGGCCGGTCAACGCGATGTCGCCGGCCGAGCGCAACGTGGCGATGGTGTTCCAGAACCTGGCGCTGTTCCCGCATATGAGCGCGCTCGAAAATGTCCGCTTTCCCCTGGTCGAACGCCGGGTCGCGGAGACCGAGATCAAGCGGCGGGTCACCGACGTCGCGGCGAAGCTGCATATCGGCCATATCCTGCACAAGCCGCCGGGACAGCTTTCGGGCGGGGAGCGGCAGCGCGTGGCGATCGCGCGGGCTCTGGTGCGCGATCCCAATGCCTATCTGATGGACGATCCGATCTCGGCGCTAGACGCCAGGCTGCGCGAGGAAACGCGCGTCGAGCTGAAGCGCATCCAGCGCGAACTCGGCAAGACGCTGATCTACGTCACGCATGACCAGGAAGAGGCGATGTCGGTCGCCGACCGCATCGCTATCCTGGAGGACGGCAAGATCAGGCAGATCGGTACGCCGGCAGAGATTTACGACCGCCCGGCCAGCACCTATGTGGCAAGGCTGCTTGGTTCGCCGATGATGAACATCCTCAGATCGGCGCGCGGCGAGGGCGGTGTCGAAGCGGCTGAAGGCACGATTCGCATCGACGACAAGACAGCGCCCGCCGACGCCGTGGAGATCGGGCTGAGGCCGGAGGACATCAAGGTTAGACCGTGGGCGGATGGGGGCCCGGGCCGCCCGGCGCGAGTGTTCGAGGTCGAGCCGCTTGGCGGCTATACCGTGGTGACGCTCGCTGCCGGGCAGGCGCGGCTGAAGGCATTGCTGCGCGGCCAGCCCGACATCCGGCCGGATGCCATGGTGGCGATATCCTGCGAGCCGGCCAGAGTGCATTATTTCGAACAGAGCGGCGGAGCGTTGGCACGATGACGGCCGCCGCAAGGAAAGAGTTTCGGGAGGAAGAGATGGGAAGCAAAGGCTTCGAGCCGGACGTGAAGGTCCGCACGAAGGAATACAAGATCGGCTGCGTCGGCGCAGGCATGATCATGGCCGAGTGCCATCTCGCCGCCTACAAGGAAGCTGGGTTCCCGGTGGTGGCAATCGCCTCGCGCACCAAGGCCAGCGCCGAGAAGGTGGCGACGCGCTGGGGCATTCCGACCGTCCACGACACACCGGAAAAACTAATCGAGGACGAAAATGTCGAGATCATCGACCTTGCTTTCCCGCCCGACCTGCAGCCGGCGCTGATCCGTCACGCGCTGAAGCAGAAGCACATCAAGGCGATCCTGGCGCAGAAGCCGTTGGCCTTGTCGGTCGAGGAAGCGGTCAAGCTGCGTGACGAGGCGGCCAAGGCCGGCAAGATCCTCTCGGTCAACCAGAACATGCGCTACGACCAGTCGATGCGCGTTTTGAAGCAGATCATCGACAGCGGCGCGCTGGGCGACATCGTCTTCGCGCAGATCGACATGCACGCCATCCCGCACTGGCAGAGCTTCCTCGAGGACTATGACCGGCTGACGCTCGCCAATATGAGTGTGCATCATCTCGACGTGCTGCGCTTTCTGTTCGGCGATCCCGACGAGATCACCACGCTGACACGCAAGGATCCGCGCACGACATTCGACCATTCCGACGGCATCACCGTGTCGACGCTGCGCTTCCCGTCCGGTGTGCTTGCCGTGTCGCTGGAGGATGTCTGGTCCGGTCCGCGTCAGGATGGCTACAAGGACGACCAGCACATCAACTGGCGCGTCGACGGCAGCAAGGGGGTCGCGAAGGGCACCATTGGCTGGCCGACGGGCGCTGCCTCGACGCTGACCTATGCCTCGACCGAGACGACCGGAGGCGAGTGGGTCAGTCCGAGCTGGGACACGATGTGGTTCCCGCATGCCTTTATCGGGGTGATGGAGCAGCTCCAGCACGCGGTGAAGACCGGCACACCGCCGGCGCTGTCGGTCGCCGACAACGTCAAGACCATGGCGCTGGTCGAGGCGGGTTATCGCTCGATCGACGAGGGCCGCACGGTCAAGCTTTCCGAAATCGCTACCTGATCACCGCAACTGAAACACCAGACAACTGAATCGCTTACAGGGAGGAATTCACACCATGATGCAGGCAGGTATTTTCACGGGCTATTTCCCGTACGGCCTCGAAGAGACGGCGAAGAAGATCCGTGGCCACGGTTTCAACACCGTGCAGCTCGACCTTCATTTCAAGGATATCGACCTGTCGGCCGGCCAGATCACCAAGGATAAGGCCAAGAAGGTTCGCGACACGTTCCGTGCCCACGACCTGCCGATCTGCTGCATCTCGGGCTACACCAATGTCATTCATCCCGACCTCGCGCACCGCAAGGCGAATGTCGATCGGCTGAAGGAAATCATCCGCAACGCCCGCCAGCTCGGCAGTCCTTACGTGATCTCGGAGACCGGTACCTACAACACCGAGAGCGAGTGGATGAGCGATCCCAAGAACAAGTCCGAAGAGGGTTTTGAGATGTGCCGCAAGGTGATCTCCGAACTGGCGCAGGAAGCCTATGACCACGGCTCAATGTTCCTGCTCGAAACCTACGTCAACAATGTCGTCGGCTCGGTCGAGGAAACGGTGAGGATGTTCGCGCAGGTCGACCATCCGGGCCTCGGCCTGCTGATGGATCCGACCAACTACTTCGAAAGCCACAACATCGACCAGATGGACAAGGTGCTGAACCAGGTGTTCGACACGCTGGCCGACAAGGTCAAGATCGCGCATGCCAAGGATGTCGCACGAGCCGGCGACGACAAGAGCGAGAAGCATGCGGACATCGGCGATGACGACGCGCTGGCCTCGCACACCTTCCGCGGCGTTGGCGAGATGGTCCTCAACGCGCCGGGCACCGGCTCGCTGAACTACGACCTCTATCTGCAGCGCCTGTCGCAGAAGAACCCGAACATCCCGGTGATCATCGAACACCTTTCGGAAGACGACGTGCCGAGGGCCAAGAAATTTCTCGACGACAAGTTCCGCGCCAACGGTCTCTGACCAGCTGTGCGCCGCCCTTTCCCGGCGGTGCATCCGGCTTGGAAGCAACAACAAGGGAGGAATTGCAGTGTTGAAATTCGGATTGAAACTGGCAGCGGCCGCGACTGTTTTCGCGGGCATCGCATTCGCCTCGCCGGTAATGGCGCAGGATGGCCAGAAGACGTTCTACCTGCTGTCGCATGGCGGCCCGTCGGATGCGTTCTGGCTGGACTGGAATGCCGGCGCAACCAAAGCCTGCGACCAACTCAAGGTTACCTGCAAGATTTCCTTCAGCGGCGGCGACATGGCGGCGCAGAAGGAGGCCTTCAATTCCGCGCTTGCGGCCAAGCCCGACGGCATCGCCACCACCTCGGCCCAGCCGGGCCTGTGGACCGAGGAAGTGAAGGCTGCCAAGGCGGCCGGGATCCCGATCGTGTTCTTCAACACAGACGATCCGGCGACCGGACGGCAGGCCTATGTCGGCGCCGATCTCAAGGAGGCGGGGGTCATCTGGGCCAAGTATCTTGTCGACCACAAGATGGTGAAGCAGGGCGACAAGGTGTTCCTGCCGGTGGAAGTGCCTGGCGCCAGCTATCAGCAGCTGGAGACCGAAGGCATCGCCAGCGTCTTCGATCCGTTGGGGATCAAATATGATGTGGTCGATTGCGGCACCGACCCGGCCGGCATCATTGCCAAGATGACCGACTATATGGTGGCCAACAATCCGCCGGCGATCATCGCGCTCGGCGATTCCGTCGCGGCCAGCGTCAAGCGGGTGTTCGACGGCGCCGGTGTGCCGGCCGGCAAGATCCCGGTCGTCGGCTGGGGCAATTCGAAGGAAACCGCGGAAGCCGTGAAGTCCGGCTTCGTCAACGCGGCCGCCTGGCAGTTCCCGTCTGCGCAAGGCTTCATGCCGGTGGCGCTGCTCGGGCTCGCCGCGTCGGGCGAACCGATCGGCTACGACATCCATACTTTCAGCCTCTACGACGCCTCGAGCGTCGAACCGATCCTGAAACTCTACGACACGAAGTGAAAACCGGTGCCCGCGGCGCAGGCCGCGGGTACCATTTCAAAGCATGGTTCAAGCAGTCATGATGATCGCCGCAGAAGACGAAATGCCTGTCGGAAAACGCAGCTCGAGCCTTATGCGCTCGCCGCAATTCTCCTCGCTCATCATCCTCATTGTCCTGCTCGCGGTGTTCGCCATCGCCGATGCCAATTTCCTGTCGCCGCTCAACATCTCCAACATGATGGCGTTCCTCCCCGAGCTCGGCATTATCGCGCTCGGCATGACGCTGCTTCTGACGGCGGGCGAATTCGACCTGTCGGTTGGTGCCGTGTTCGGGCTGGCGCCGGTCGTCGTCATGCTACTGGTGCAGAACGGAGGCGTCGATATCGGCATCGCGCTTCTGGCCGGGCTTCTGCTGTGCATCGCCATCGGCGCCATCAACGGGCTGATCGTCACCAAGATCGGCATTTCGTCCTTCCTGGTCACGCTGTCCATGCTGCTCGTGGTGCGCGGGGCGGCGCTCTACATCACGCAGGGCTTTCCGCTGAAATCCTGGGACCAGCCAGGCTTTTTCGTCACGCTGCTGGCCGGCAGCTTCAATGTCGGGTCGTTCCGGTTCTACACCTCGCTGTGGTGGTTCATCGGTCTCTCGCTGCTGGCGATCTACGTGCTGCGCTATGCCAAGCTCGGCAACTGGATCAGCGCCATCGGCTCCAACCGGAACGCGGCGGTGGCGCGCGGCGTGCCGGCGGACGCCGTCAAGGTGTGGCTGTTCATCCTGACTTCGGTCCTTGCGGGACTGGCCGGCATGATCAGCGCCTTCCGCATCTCGGCCGCCTCACCGGTGGCCGGCACCGGCTATGAGCTCGAAGTGATCGCCATGGTGGTGGTCGGCGGCACGGCGCTGACCGGCGGGCGCGGCACGATCCTCGGCACCATCGTCGGCGCGCTGATGCTGCGCGCGATCCGCAACGGCATCGTGCTGATCGGCGTGCCGGGCCTCGCCTACAACATCTTCGTCGGCCTCATCATCCTCGCCATGCTCATCCTGCACGCTTTGCTGCAGAAGAACGCTGCAAGGGGCTGATCATGGAAGTTCTCCGGCTGCAGAATCTGCAAAAATCCTTCGGCAGCGTTCGGGCGCTGAAGAATGCGTCCTTTGCCCTCAAGGAGGGCGAGGTGGTGGCCTTGCTCGGCGACAATGGCGCCGGCAAATCGACGCTGATCAAGGCGATTTCCGGTGTGTTTCCGATCGACCGTGGCGACATCTATGTGCGCGGCGATAAGGTCTCGATCCGCTCGACGCGCGATGCGATGGACCTCGGCATCGAGACCATCCACCAGGATACGTCTCTGGCGCCGGATCTCAGCATTGCGCGCAATCTTTTCCTTGGGCGCGAACCGGTCAAGCTGAAATGGCTGGGCGTGTTCGCGCCGCTCGATTTCGCCAAATTGCGCGATGCGGCGTCGGCGCTGTTGAAGCGCGTCGGCATCTCGAAAAAACTCGACGCCGATGCGCTGGTCTCGACGCTGTCGGGTGGCGAGCGGCAGTCGATTGCGATTTCTCGCGCCATGCAGTTCTCCGCCAAGGTCATCATCCTCGACGAGCCGACCAACAATCTCGGTGTCGAGGAAACCCATGGCGTGCTGCGCTTCGTCAAGGAGGTGCGCGACGCCGGTCATTCCGTGCTTTTGATCACCCACAACATCCACCACGTGTTCCAGGTCGCCGACCGCATCATCGTCATGCGCCGCGGCGAGATCGTCGCCGAGCAGACGGTTGCCGATACCGATCTCCTGACCGTGGAGAGCATCATCACCGGCGCCGACATGTCGGCCCTGCTGAAAGAGACGAGAGCGAAGTGAAGAAGTTGGCCGTCACATGGTAGAACTCTACGGCAAGACGCTTTCGCGCCGGCAGGTGTCGGAACGTTCGGGCATGCTGTCGCAATTTGCCGGCGTGCGGCTGATGACGCTTGGCGACGGAGTGGAACGCGGCATCCGCATGCTGGAGTTCCGTACCGGCACGGGGCTGCGCTTCACGACCCTGGTTGACCGGGCGCTCGACATCGCCGACTGCGACTTCAAGGGCCAGGCGATCGGCTGGCATTCGCCGAGCGGTTTTCGCCATCCCGGCCTGCACGATTATGAGGGGGAAGGCGGGCTCGCCTGGGCGCGCTCGTTTTCAGGCCTGCTTGTCACCTGCGGCCTCGACCACATATTGGGCCGCGAAGAGGTGCCTGCCGATAGCTACAACTACCCGGGCAAGAAGACCGTGATCCATTCGCTGCATGGTCGCGTCGGCACCATTCCAGCGCGGTTGACCGGTTATGGCGAGGCCTGGGATGGCGACCGCTGCGTGCTTTGGGCCGAAGGCATCGTTCAGCAATCGGCGGTGTTCGGCGAGGATTTGCATCTGATCCGGCGTATCGAGGCCAATGTCGGCGGCAACGAGATCCGGCTGTCGGACCGCGTCGTCAACCATGGCTTCAATCGCACGCCGCACATGTATTTTTACCACGTCAATGTCAGCCACCCCTTGCTCGACGAGGGTTCGCGTTATCTGGCGCCGATCCGCGACGTCGTCTGGGCTGGCCATGCAGGCGAACGCTACGAGGCGCAGAAGGTCGGCTACCGCACCGTGCCGGCGCCGCGACTGGGCTTCAGCGAGCAGGTCTGGCAGCATGAGATGGCGGCCGACGCCAATGGCGAGGTGCCGGTGGCGGTGGTCAATGACGGCATAGGGCTTGGCCTGGAAGTGATCACGCGCAAGGATCAGCTGCCTTGCGCCTACCAATGGCAGAATTTCCAGGCAGGGCAGTATGCGCTGGGCATAGAGCCCTCGACACACCATGTCTTGGGCAATCTCGCGGCGCGCGAGCGAGGCGAGATGATTTGGCTGGAGCATGGCGAAGGCCGTTCTTACGACGCGGTGTTCCGGGTGCTCGACGGCGCCGGCGCGATCGCCGCGGCCGAAGCAAAGATCGCGTCGATCGCCAGGCAGCCGCAACAGGATTATCCTGTGCCGTCGGGCAATTTTCCGGGATTGGCGGACAGGGCATGATGCGAAACGAATGCTCCGGCTGGCGGGCCGGAAATCGGAGGTCGATGTGATGGAGAAAAAGCGTGACTACAGCCTGGTCGGGGAAAGCACGCGCATCGCGATCGAGACTGGTCTGGCCTCGGCCGAGTGGTATCACACCGATGTGCCGCGCAAGGCGATGAAAGAGCTGATGCAACGCTCGGACGGGCCGGCGATCCGCGACACGATCATCTGGATCGTTGCCATATTGGGCTCTGCCGCCGGGATCGTCTGGTTCTGGGGCACGTGGTGGGTGGTGCCGTTCTTGCTCGTCTATGGCGTGCTCTACGGCTCGTCCAGCGACTCGCGCTGGCACGAGTGCGGCCACGGCACCGCCTTCCGCACGCGCTGGATGAACGATGCCGTCTACCAGATCGCCAGCTTCATGCTGATGCGCAACCCGGTGACCTGGCGCTGGAGCCATGCCCGCCATCACACCGACACGATCATCGTCGGCCGCGACGCCGAGATCGCGGTGATGCGTCCGCCGGACCTGCTACGCGCCGCACTCGCCTTCACCGGCATTCTCGATTTCCGCTATTCGCTGCCGACGCTGGTGCGCAATGCGTTCGGCAGCATCTCGCCCGACGAGAAAAGCTTTATCCCCGAGATGGAACTTCACAAGGTGGTCACAGCCGCGCGCTGGCATGTCGCCATCTATGCCGCGGCGATCGTGCTGGCGCTCTATCTGTGGTCGTTCCTGCCGCTGGTGCTGATCGGTCTGCCGCGCCTCTACGGCAGCTGGCACATGGTGCTGACCGGCCTGCTGCAGCATATTGGCCTGGCCGATAATGTCACCGACCACCGGCTGAACACGCGCACCGTCTACATGAACCCGATCAGCCGCTTCATCTACTGGAACATGAACTATCATGTCGAACACCACATGTTCCCGATGGTGCCGTATCACGCGCTGCCGAGGCTGCATGAATTAATCAAGCACGATCTGCCCGAGCCGAACCCTTCGATGTGGCATGCCTATCGCGAGGTCTGGCCGGTGCTGCTGAAGCAGCTTCAGTACGAGGACTATTTTCTCAAGCGTGAATTGCCGCCGACGGCCAAGCCATACCGGGACGAGTTCCATGCGCTGACCGTTCCGGCGGCGGCGGAATAGAGTTGCAGGAGACGAGAGATGGCCGACTGGGTTGAAGCGTGCGGCGTCGACGATGTCGAGGAAGAGGATGTCATCCGCTTCGATCATGGCGGCCGTACCTTCGCCATCTATCGCAGTCCCGATGACGAGTACTTCGCAACCGACGGGTACTGCACGCATGAGAAGGCGCATCTGGCCGATGGGCTGGTGATGGACGACATCATCGAATGCCCCAAGCACAATGGCCGCTTCAACTACAAGACGGGTGTGGCCCGAGGCGCACCGGTGTGCGTCAATCTCGCCACCTATCCAGTGAAGGTCGAGGCTGGCAAAGTGATGATCCAGATCGGCTGACCTGCCGCCGAATGCAACTGAGGGAACCCTGTTGATGAGCCGAAAAAGACCGACGGTGGCGGATTTGCGCGCCATGAAAGGCAAGCGCCAGCTGACCATGTTGCGCGTGCTGACGATGGACGAGGCAGAGGCCGCGGAGCGCGCAGGGGTCGACATCGTCTCGGTGCCGCCCGAACTGGTGCTCAACCCGCAATACCGGGACGCCGCCCCCAGCCTGTTCACCATGCCGGGAGACAATTTCTACGAGATCGGAACGGCGGACGATTTCGTGCGCTGGGCTTTCCGGCTCTACAAGGCCGGCGCCGACGCGGTCTATTGCAGCGCCGGCTACGCCACCATCAAGCGGATGGCGGACGACAATATCCCGGTGATCGGCCATGTCGGCCTCATTCCTTCCCGCGCAACCTGGACCGGCGGCTTCAAAGCCGTCGGCAAGACCGCCGACACCGCCATGGATATCTTCGCGGCGGTCAAGCAGCTGGAGGCCGCCGGCGCCATCGGCGCCGAGATCGAAGTGGTGCCGGTCGAGGTCGCCAAGGCGATCTCGGAACGCACATCGCTGATCATGCTGTCGATGGGGGCGGGCACCGGTTGCGATGCGCAATATCTGTTCGCCGACGACATCCTCGGCCAGAACCGGGGCCACATGCCTCGCCATTCCAAGGTCTATCGCAATTTCGCCGCCGAATATGATCGTTTGCAGGCCGAGCGCATCGCCGCGTTCTCGGAGTATGTTACCGATGTCAACAGTCTCGCCTATCCCGAAGACAAGCATGTGGTGCATATGGATCCGGCTGAGCTCAGCCTGTTCATGAAAAGGGTCGACAGGGCGTGAAATCTCAAGACAATAATGCGACGGACGACGCCGCGCCGGTTCATATTCTTACGCTTTCCTGCGAGGACCGGCCGGGGATCGTCGCCGCCGTCACGGCGGAGCTTGCCGCGACCGGCGCCAACATCGCCGAAAGCAGCCAGTTCTGGGACCGGCAGACCAATCGCTTTTTCATGCGGATCGCCTTCATCAGCCCGCCAGGCTCGACCAGGGACAGCCTGGAGCGGGCCTTGAAATCAAGCGTCGACCGCTTCGGCATGAAGACCGCGCTCGTCGATCAGGGGCGCCGCCCGAAGATCATCGTCATGGTCTCCAAGTTCGACCATGCGCTTCTCCATCTGCTGTACCAGATCAGGGTCGGCTGGCTGAACGCGGAGGTTGCCGCCGTCGTCTCCAACCACGAGGATGCCCGCCGCTTCGCCGAGTTGGAAGGCATTCCCTATCACCATTGGCCGACCACCAGGGAGAACAAGGCCGAACAGGAACAGAAGCTGCTGGACCTGGTGCAGCGGACAGGGGCCGAACTGGTCATCCTGGCGCGCTACATGCAGGTCTTCTCGAAAGGCCTGTCGGACCGGCTGTTCGGACGGGCGATCAACATCCACCATTCCTTCCTGCCGAGCTTCAAGGGCGCCAAGCCTTATCACCAGGCCTTCGACCGCGGCGTCAAGCTGATCGGTGCGACGGCGCATTACGTCACCTCCGACCTCGACGAGGGCCCGATCATCGACCAGGAGACCGAACGCGTCACCCACGCGATGAGCGCCGAGGATTTCGTTGCAGTCGGGCGCGACATCGAAAGCTGGGTGCTGGCGCGCGCGGTCAAGCTGCATCTCGAAGCCCGCGTCATGCTCAACGGCCACAAGACCATCGTCTTCTGAGAAGCCACGTCAGGCCGGCCAACTGCCGCCGGCGAGCGCGGCGTAAAGCGTCTCGGCGTCGATACCGAGCGGCCGGTCCTCTTTCAGCATGGGGACGAGCGAGCGTATCGCCGTGTGAATTGCGGCGGTGCGTGGCGCCAATGTGAAGCCGTCGCGCAGGTCGATGGCCTGTGCGGCGGCCATCAATTCGAAGGCGATCAGGCGGCGCCACAGCGCAATCATCCCGGCGCATTTTGCCACCGCCAGAGGCGTCTGCGTGGCGTGATCCTCGACTCCTTCCGACACGGCCAGGAAGTCGAGCATCACCGGATTGGCCTTGTGGCGGATGGCGGCCAGGATCGACGTCACCGTCTTCTGCAGCGGTACGAGGCCGGCCGAGGCGCCGCCGACCGGCGACAGATATTTCGGCACGCCATTGCGGCCCGAACCGGTGAGCTGGATGAAGCGGGCTGCACTGGCCGCGGCACATTGGGCGATCGCCAGGCCGAGCGTCTCGAAGGCGAGCGCCAGCGAGGCTGTGTGGAAATTGCCGGTCGACAGCACCAGCTCATCATCGCCCAGCACCAGCGGATTGTCGGCGGCGGCGTTCAGTTCGATCTCGACAGCCTGTCTCGCCTGGCCGACCGCCTCGATCAGCGCGCCATGGATCGACGGCATGCAGCGGATCGACAGCGGGTCCTGCAAGGTGGTCGGCGCCGGCGCCTCGTCGCGGACGAGCAGATCGTGCAGCACCTTGGCTGCTTGCTGCTGGCCTGCCGCCGGACGCGCCATATGCAGGCGCGGATCGAGGATGGTGCGGTTGGCGCCAAAACCTTCCATGGTCAGCGCGCCGGCCTGCTGCTGCTGGGCAAGGGCGGACAGCGCATCCGTCACCGCAAGCGCGCCGCTGCCGGCGGATACCGCCGAGGCGTTGATCAGCGACAGGCCGTCCTTGGGCGCCAGGCTGATGGGGGCGAGGCGCGCCATCATCAGCGCCTTGGCTGCCGGCATGCGACGGCCCTGATAGTCGGCTTCGCCTTCGCCGGTGAGCATGCGGGCGAGTGCCGTCATCAACACCAGGTCGCCGGCGCCGATCGAGCCGAGCGACGGCATGACGGGATGGACGCCGGCATTGAGCGCGTCGACCAAAGCGACGAAGACGGAAGGCGACAGGCCGGAGCCGCCGACCGAGAGCATCGCGGCGCGGGCGGCCATGGTTGCCCGCACGGCTTCGACCGGCAGCACCTCGCCGACGGCGCCGCTGCGTCCTTCAAGCAACTGGCGCTGGAAGGCGCCGGCGTCGCCGTCGACCGCGGTGCCGAGATTGGCGCCGAGCCCGGTGTTCAGGCCATAGATCTTCTGGCCGGATGCGGCGGCTTGGTCGAGCACTTTTCGTGCCTTTTCCAGCCTGCCGATGACATCGGGTCCAATCTCCACCTTGCGCCCATCGCGGGCGACCGCAGCGACATCGTCAATACCGACACCGGTTCCGGTGAGGACGAGCGCGCTCATGCGAAGCGCAGCCGCTGGCCGATGCCTTGCACTGGGGCCTTGGCCAGCATCGCCTTACCCAGCGCAATGTCGGACAGCGACAGGCCGCGATGCCAGAACAGGATCGTTTCGGCGTCGCTTTCGCGCCCGGCTTTCAGACCGGCGGCGATCTGGCCAAGCTCGGCATGCAGCGTCTTCTCGCTCAGCCGCCCGGTCTCGACATGGGCGCGCAGCGAGCCGAACTTGCCGCCCTTGCACTGGCCCCAATCGTCGACGACGATCTTCTGCATAATATCGGTCAACGACAGTTCCACCGCGCTCATCGTGCCGTAGGGCACGACCAACGCGCCGGGCTTGATCCATTCGGTCTTGAGCAATGGCTGCGGCTCCGGCAACCGCGAGGCCTCGACGACAATGTCGGCGCCCTCGATGCAGCTTTTCCAGTCGGCGACCGCCGTCACCGTCTTGCCGAGATCGGCGGACAGTCTGGCGGCAAAACCGTCGCGGCTTTCCGGGCGGCGCGAATGGACGCGGATCTCGTCGAAATCGAAGAGATAGTCGAGCAGGCGGACATTCCAGTAGGCGGTGCCGCGCGCGCCGATATGGGCCAGCACTTTGGAATTCTTTCGCGCCAGATGCCTGGCGCCGATGGCGGTGACGGCGCCTGTGCGCATGTCGGTGATGACGGTGGCGTCGAGGATGGCGCGCGGCGCGCCGGTGCGCGGGTCGAACAGGTTGAGGATGCCGAATTCGGAAGGCAGGCCATGCAGGTAATTGTCGACATAGTCGCCGACGATCTTGACGCCGGCCGTGTCGAGCGGCGCGACGTAGCCGCGCAAGACGTTGAAATGGCCGTGGAAGGACGGGTCCGGCTCAAGATGGACGCGCGGTTCGACCACCGTCTGGCCCTTGCCTTGCGCCACCAGGCCAGCCTCGACGGCGGCAATGATTTCGCCATCGGTCATGGCAAGGGCGTCGATGTCGAGGGCATTGAGGTAGTCGATGTAGATGGGCTTCATGTTACGCGGACACTTTCCTCGACCACCCCGTTCATCCCATAGCAGGCCAAGGCGGGACACGAAAGTTTGTTGCGAGGTCTCTGGACGCCGCCGGTGAGATGCTGTTCAAACCGGTTCCGTCATGACAGCCGTTCCCGAGACCGCAACCTTATCCGAAACGGCCACCAATGCGCGGCGCGTGGCGCTGATTGTCGCCATCGCTTTCTTCATGCAGTTTCTGGATTCGACGATCATCTCGACCTCGCTGCCGCAGATGGGGGCTTCCTTCGGCGTGTCGGCGGTGGCGATCAGCATCGGCATCACGGTCTACATGCTGACCATGGCCGTATTCGTGCCGCTGTCGGGCTGGCTCGCCGACCGGTTCGGCGCACGTAACATCTTCCTGCTGGCGATCGTCCTGTTCACCCTGGCCTCGCTTGCCTGCGGCGTCTCGCAAAACCTGACCCAGTTCGTCGCCGCACGTGTCGTGCAAGGGCTCGGCAGCGCGCTGATGACGCCGGTCGGGCGCATCCTGGTACTGCGTAATGCGTCGAAGTCGGAGCTGCTGAACGCCACGGCACTGATCACCTGGCCGGCGCTGTTTGCGCCGGTGATCGGGCCGGTGCTCGGCGGCTTCATCACCACCTATCTGTCCTGGCACTGGAATTTCTTCATCAACATCCCGCTTGGCGTGGTCGGGTTGGTGCTGGTCGCCCGCTTCATTCCGGGCGATCGCGAAGCCGACCCCAAGCCGCTCGACTGGCCGGGTTTTTTCCTGACATCGGCGGGGCTTGCCTTGCTTCTCTATGGCCTTGAACGCATCGCGCACCCGGAGGACGGCGTTCTTCCGACGGTGCTGCTGGTCGTAGCCGGCATCGTCATCGGCTGGCTGGCGGTGCGGCATCTCAGGCGCGCGCCGCATCCGCTGCTCGATCTCTCCTCGTTCAAGGTGCTGACCTTCGCCATCTCGACGCTCGCCGCCGGCACCATTTTCCGGGTGGCGATCAACGCCACGCCATTCCTGTTGCCGCTGCTGTTCCAGGTCGGCTTTGGCCTCTCGTCCGTCGATGCCGGCTTGATGATCCTGGCCTATTTCCTCGGCAATCTCGGCATGAAGACGGTGACGACACCAACGCTGCGCCGTTTCGGCTTCCGGTCGGTGCTGGTCGTCAACGGCCTGATCGCTTCGGCGGCGATCATGGCATGTGCTGCGATCTCGCCGCAGACGCCACAGGTGCTGGTGGTGGCGCTGATGCTGATCGCCGGCCTGTCGCGCTCGATGCAGTTCACCGCGCTCAACACACTGGCCTTCGCCGACATCGATGCGGCGCAACGAAGCTCGGCGGCGACGCTGTCCTCGATGCTGCAGCAGGTGGCGATGTTGTTCGGCGTCGCGGTGGCGGCGGCGATCCTCAATTTGTCGCAGATCGCCAGGGACCGGCCGGCCCTCGATCTTGTGGATTTTCGAGTAGCCTTCCTGGCGATCGGCGCCATCGGGCTGGTGGCGGCGTTGCGTTTTCTCGTGCTGCCGCCAGGTGCGGGCGCGGAGGTTTCCGGCCACTCGCCGGGAAATTGAGATCGATTTTTCCGCCTGATGCGGAGATAAATTCCGTCTTGTCCTTTCGCCTTGGTGCAGCCTTTTCGCGAGTGGCGGCTATGGCGCAAGCAATTGCCAAAAGTGCAGAGTTTTCCGAGCATTGCGCCAGCTTCGGCAATCGACGCGTCCATTTGGTAAATATCGCTGCCGGCCGGGGTTCCGAGCGCGGATTCATTTGACGAACCGGCGTTGGGCCGATTAGCGTTCTTTCCCAGGGATGGCAGCGCTGCCATCGGGGCAAACGCAGACATGAACACGATCGGCTGGCCGAATTTCAGGAGCCTGAATCAGGAAGGCATTGTCTTTGCCATAGCGGTGGTGCTGTTCGTTACAGCGGCCATAGGCCTGCCGGGTTTCATCGATCCCAACAATCTCGTCGCCATCGTCCGCTCCGTGTCGGTGCTGGGCATCCTTGCGCTCGGCATGGCCGTCGTCATCATCGGACGCGGCATCGACCTCTCCGCCGTGGCGATCATGGCGATGTCTGTCGCCTGGTATCTGCAACTTCTGAATTCGGGAACGCCGGACGGGCTGGCCTTCGCCTATGTGCTGGCCGGTGTGCTGGCCATCGGCCTGCTCAACGGCTTTCTCGTCGCCTATGCCGATGTGCCCGCGATCTTCGTGACGCTGGCGACAGGCTCCTTCGTCTTCGGCTATGTGCGCTCGCAGCTGATCACGCAGGATGCGGTGCCGGTGCCGCAGGGCCATTGGGTCGAGCTGCTCGGCGGCCTGCGCTTCCTCGATATTCCGGTCGAGGTGTTCGTCTTTGCCGGCCTCGCCTTCCTCTTCTTCCTGTTCCTGCGCTACACCAAATGGGGCCGCTACATCTACTTCGCCGGCGACAATCCGGTTGCCGCCCGCAACATCGGGATTCCGGTGCGGCCGATGCTGGTGCTGCGCTATGTGCTTTCCGCTTTCGTCGCACTGGTCGCCGGCCTGCTGACGGCGGCGAGCCTGCATTCGATCAACACCCGCGTCGTCAATTCGACGCTGCTCTACGACATCGTGCTGGTCGCCGTGATCGGCGGCATCGGCCTTTCGGGCGGGCGGGGCG
>NZ_JBVVQX010000015.1:0-187620 GCF_055811675.1 Mesorhizobium sp. WSM4808 | reverse complement strand
AAATTTTCCCTACTCCTATAAAAAATATTTTTTTTCCCATTTTTCGGGGGGGGGGGGGGCTCTTCCAAACTCCCCCCCCCCCGGGGCGGGGGGGGGGGGGGCCCCCCCCCCCCCCCCCACCTGCCCGATCTTTCCCAGGCATGTTTGCCGCCGACACAGCCGTCGGCGGTTGGCCAGCACTTCGGGGGCGACGCTGATCGACGCACTTCTTTCGGCCTCCGCGGCCGGCATCACCGAGCTTCTCTCGCCCTACCCGCCAGGCTGGGGCGGGACGCTTCTGGTCGGGCTGCTGCACTCGATCGAGATCGCGCTGGGCGCCACGTGCCTCGGCCTTCTGATCGGCACCGGCGGCGCCTACGGCAAGCTTTATGGCGGGCCGGTGGTGCGCGATCTCCTGGCGGTCTACACCACCATCGTGCGCGCCGTGCCCGAACTGGTGCTGATCCTGCTGCTCTATTACGCCGGAACCGACCTGATCAATCAGGCGCTGACGGCCATGGGCTACCAGCGCGTCGATGTGAGCGGCCTTGCCGCCGGCATCGCCGTGCTCGGCTTCGTCCAGGGCGCCTATTCGACAGAGGTGATACGCGGCGCGATCCTGGCCATTCCGCAGGGCCAGATCGAGGCCGCCCGCGCCTATGGAATGTCTCCGGGCCTGCTGTTGCGGCGCATCACCTTGCCGTCAATGCTGCCCTTCGCCATACCGGGCCTCGCCAATCTCTGGCTGATCGCCACCAAGGATACCGCGCTATTGGCGGTCGTCGGCTTCTACGAACTGGCGCTGGCGACGCGGCAGGCGGCGGGTGTCACCAAAGCCTATTTCACCTTCTTTTTCGCGGCGGGCGTGCTCTATCTGCTTTTGTCGCTGTTCTCCAACCTCGTCATCGGCCGGGTCGAGACCTGGTCGCGGCGCGGCATGCCTTCGCTCAAGGAGGCGCGCTGATGGCCAACGAGGCTGCCATCATCAACGTCGTCGCGCGAACATCGCTGTGGCTGCAGCCGCACCGCATCGTGCTGATCCTGATCGCACTGGGCCTTGTTTTGTCGGCTGCCTTTTTCATGCGCTGGGACTGGCTGCCGCAATATTATGAAATGGGCTTGATCGGCATCTGGCGGTCGCTGTGGATCCTGGCCGTCACCTGCGTGCTGGGCTTTCTGCTCGCCGTGCCGCTCGGGCTGGCGCAAGCCGCCGGCTCATTCTGGTTCGCCGCGCCTGCCAAGGTGTTCTGCACGGTGATCCGGGGCACGCCGCTGCTGATCCAGCTCTGGCTGCTCTATTACGGCCTGGGTTCGCTGTTCCCGCAATATCCGTGGATCCGCGAATCCTGGATGTGGCCATATCTCAGGCAAGCCTGGCCCTATGGCGTGCTGGCGTTGACCCTGTCTTTCGCCGGCTATGAGGGCGAGGTGATGCGTGGCGCCTTTGCCGGTGTGCCCAAGGGACAACTGGAGGCGGCGCGTGCCTTCGGCATGAGCCGCTGGAAGGCATTCCGGCGGATCTGGCTGCCGCAGGCCATCTACCGGGCGCTGCCGACGCTGACCGGCGAGACCGTGCTGCAGTTGAAATCGACGCCGCTGGTGGCAACGATCAGTGTCATCGACATCTTCGCCGTTTCGTCCAAGGTGCGGCAGGACACCTACCTCACCTATGAGCCCCTGCTGCTGCTGGCGCTGATCTACATGACGATCACCGGTATTCTGGTCTTCGCCTTCAGCAGGATAGAGGCCAGGATTCCCAACAAGATTGGTTAGAGGGGAGTAGGGGAGTAGGGGAGTAGCCAGCCACTATTCACGTTCACAATTCCATCCCCATTCGCTATTCACTGCTCACCAATCCCCTATTCCCCTATTCCCTTACTCCCCTATTCCCCTAGGATTGCCATCATGCAACTCAGTCTCGACCAGGCAAAAGGACTGTGCCGGATGGCGGCACTTGGCGCTGGCGCCAATGAGGAAGCGGCACAATCGCTCACTGCTTCGATCATATCAGCCGAGGCCGAAGGGCTTTCCTCGGTCGGTCTGTCGCATTTCATCGACTATCTCGAGGCGCTGGAAGCCGGACGCATCGACGGCAATGCCGACCCGGTGATCACCCGGCCGGCGCTTGCGGTCTATCTCTCCGATGCACGCCGGGGGCTGGCGCATACCGGCTTCGACCGCACTATCGACGACCTCGCCAAGGCGGCAAAGCTGTTCGGCGTCGCCATCTTCTCGCAGAAGAACGCCTATACATGCGGCGCGCTCGGCTATTTCACCGGAAGACTGGCAACACTCGGGCTGGTGTCGTTCGCCGCCACCAACGGCCCGGCCGTGCTTGCCGGCTCGGGCTCGGTCAAGCCGGTCTACTGCACCAACCCGATGTCGTTTGCCGCCCCCGCCGCCGACGGGGCGCCGCTGGTCATCGACCAGTCGTCGAGCGCCACCGCTTTCGTCAACATCCGCAAAGCGGCCGAGGAGGGCAAGACGATCCCGGAAGGCTGGGCGCTGGACGCCAGCGGCAACCCGACCACCGATCCCGCCGCCGCCATGAAGGGCGCCATGCTCGCCTTCGGCGGCCAGCGCGGCGCCAACATCGCACTGATGGTCGAGGTGCTGGCGGCGGGCCTGTCGGGCGCCAACTGGTCGCTCGATGCGCCATGGTTCAGCGGCGGGCCGGACAGCCCCGGCACGGGACTATTCGTGCTTGCTATCGAACCCAAGCTGCTCGATCCGGATTTCGAGCAGCGGATGAAGGACCAGCTCGACCGGCTGCGGCGGCGCTTCGGTGTGCATGTGCCCGGTCGTGCCCGCGCAGAGGCCGCCGAGAAGGCGCAAGCGCGGGGCATCACGGCATCCAAGGCGGTGGTGCAGCGCATTTCCGAATTCGCCGCACGCTATTCTTCCTGAATAGTTGTTAAATATCAAATAGTTATCTGAAATCTGCCCGCCGCAGGCGCGGCGCGATGCGATTTTCTTTGCGCGCTGCTGAACCTTTCCGCGCCTTGCTGCGACCCAGCTTTGTCCAGGGCAAGGCGAACTTGCCCGATCCACACCGGGGGAAGCAGCAAACCGAAATCGAAAGCCTGCATCACGCGAAGGCCGGTCCTTCGCGCCTCGGAAACCTCAACCCAAATCAAAGGAAATTGTCATGACCAACACCAAGATCACCATGCTGACCGCCGTCCTTCTGCTCGGCTCGTTCATGGGTGCCACACAGGCAGCCACCCTGAAGGCCGCGCCGGTCAAGCCGTCCAGCCCGGGTGTCATCACTGCCCCGAGCGGCGGCGCCACCGAAGACCATTACTGCAAGAACGGCCATGCAAAATTCGCCAATTGCAGCGCCGATTTCGTCGCCGCCTGCAAGAAGGTTGGTGGCACCATGTCGGATGTTCAGGGCTGGGGTGGGCGTACTTGCTTCACGCCCTCCTGATACCGTCTCAGGTCAGGCGCTCCGTCGGCCCCTGACTTCGCATGGATGTCACCCGGAAAACCCCGCTTCGGCGGGGTTTTCTGCGTTTTGATCGCACAATGAATAAAACATTCTTGTTTTGGTCAACTTTTGTTTATTTGACTTCGGCCGACCCGACCGGCCGTTTGCGCTGATTGAGCAAAACAGAGGAGCTATAATGTCGGCAAGCACGGACAACCCCCGCAACGCCCTTGTCATCCCGGTCCTTGGCAGGTTTTACGCGGCTCTGCACGATGGTGCCGAAACCGTTCTTCGCGTTGTCGCCGGCGGGTTTTTCGCCATCCATGGTTCGCAGAAGATCACCAATCCTTTCGGCGCTGCCGAGATGGTCGAGGGTCTCGGTTTCTATCCGGGCGCGTTGTGGTCGTTGCTTCTGGCCTGCACTGAATTCTTCGGCGGCATCTTCATTGCCATCGGGTTTTTGACGCGGCCGGCCGCCTTTGCCGGCCTGTTCGTGCTGCTGGTCACGGTCTGGTTCCACTGGGTCACGATGGACCAAGGCTATTCGGGCGCGGAAAAGTCGCTGCTTTGGGCGGCGATCCTGCTCTTTTTCGTCATTCGCGGCGGCAACCGCCATTCGGTCGACGCCCGTATGGGCAAAGCGTTCTGACAGGCTGATAGCGACGACGCGTCGCCCTTTGCCTTTGGCACGAAACGGATTATGAAACGGCTTCAGCCAAGCTTGCGAGCGCCGGAGCCAGCCATGACCGAAATCCTGCAGACCCCAAAGCTCGTCGTCGTCTTTGGCGGGTCAGGCTTTGTCGGCCGCCATGTCGTGCGCGCGTTGGCCAAGCGCGGCTATCGCATCCGGGTCGCCTGCCGGCGGCCCGATCTTGCCGGCCATTTGCAGCCGCTTGGCAATGTCGGCCAGATCCAGCCGGTGCAGGCCAATGTGCGCGTGCGCTGGTCGGTAGACCGCGCCGTGCAGGGCGCCGACCACGTCGTCAATCTGGTCGCCATCCTGCATGAGAGCGGCCGGCAGAAATTCTCCGCCGTGCACGAGTTCGGCGCCCGCGCAGTGGCCGAGGCCGCACGCTCGGTCAGCGCCGGCCTGACCCACATTTCTGCGCTTGGCGCCGATCTGGACTCCGAATCAGACTACGCGCGCACCAAGGCGCTTGGCGAAAAGGCTGTGCTGGAGACGATCAAGGACGCCGTGATCTTCCGGCCGTCGATCAATTTCGGACCCGAAGACGGCTTCTTCAACCGCTTCGCCAACATGGCGCGCTATTCGCCGGTGCTGCCGCTGATCGGCGGCGGCCAGACCAAGTTCCAGCCGGTCTATGTCGGCGACGTGGCCGAAGCGGTGGCGCGCTCGGTCGACGGCAAGGTGGATGGCGGCCAGATCTATGAACTTGGTGGACCGAAGGTGCTCACCTTCAAGCAGTGCATGGAAGAGCTGCTCGACGTGATCGAGCGCAAGCGGCTGCTGGTGCCGGTGCCGTGGTGGGTGGCCAACATCCAGGCCTCGATCCTCGGCCTGTTGCCCAATCCGCTGCTGACCAAGGACCAGGTGACGCAGTTGCGCGAGCACAACATCGTTTCGGACGCCGCCAACAAGACCAACAGGACGCTTGCAGGGCTCGGCATCCAGCCGCAATCGATCGCGACGATCCTGCCCAGCTATCTCTGGCGCTACCGCGCCGCCGGCCAGTTCCAGCAACGCAAGCCTGCTGCTTGATTTATCACAACCGTCTGAAGCTGTGTCTCATGCCTGTCGCGGCGTGACCCGCATCGGCAGACCGCCTTGCGGCTGCGTGGTCAGTTTCTGTACCGGCCAGGGTTTGGTTTCGGCTGTCGTGTCGAAGCGGAAGCGCGACAGCATGATCGCCAGCGCGATGATCGCCTCCTGCATGGCGAAGCTGGCGCCGATGCAGACGCGCGGACCCGCGCCAAACGGCAGATACTGGAAGCGGTCGATCTTTTCGCGATTTCCCGGATGGAAGCGCTCCGGCAGGAAGGCATCCGGCCGGTCCCACAGTTTCCTGTGGCGATGCACGACCCAGGGCATCACCAGCACCGCGGCGTGCTTGGGGATATGAAGATCCTTCCACATTTCCGGTTCGATCGGCTCGCGGTTGATCGACGGCGCCGGCGGATACAGCCTGAGCGCTTCGTCGAAAGCCGCACGCGTGAACGGCATGGCATCGAGCCATTTCGTCGGATCGGGCTCGCGCGCCAACACCTGGTCGATCTCCTGCTCGACCCGGTCGCGCTCCCACGGTGATTCAGCCAGGCAATACAGTGTCCAGCCCAGCGCACGCGCCGTCGTCTCATGGCCGGCGCCGATGAAGGTGATGATGTTGTCCTCGACCTCGGCCCGCGTCAGCCCGTCGGGTCCCTCGGCCTTGAGCAGCAGCGTCAGGAAATCCTGCGGCACGGCATCGGGGTCGCGCTTGAATTTCGCTTCGCGCATCTTGACCGTATCGGTGACGATCTTGCGGAAATAGGCCATGGTCTTGCGGCCGCGGATACGGGTCAGCCTCGGCAGCCAGTCGGGCGCGCGCAACAGATCGAGCGGATCGACGCGACCCATGGTCTCGAACAGGCGGTCGATCTCGTTGGCGAAACTGCCAGGCTCGCCCGATATCTCGCCGGAAAACAGCGTCTCGGCCAGGATGTCGTAGGTGAGCAGCGTCATGTCATGGGCGATGTCGGACGTGCCGCCGTCTTCGTAGCGGGTGACGAAGTCCAGCGTGCGTCTCAGCATCGGCTGGGCGAAGCCGAAGATGTGGCGCGGCGTGAACACCGGCGCCATCGCCTTGCGCGACCGCTTCCAGACCTCGCCCTCGGCGGTCAGCAGGCCATCGCGCAGGATCGGCCGCAGGATCTTCTGACGCACCGTCGCCATCTTGTAGTTCCTGGCGTTGTCGACCAGCACATGGCGGATCAGGCCGGGATCATTGGCGACGATCAGATGTCCACCAACACCACTGGCCGAGATCCACGGCTCGTTGTAGGTGTGCTCACCCCACAATTCGAGCGGGTTGCGGTAGACGATGCGGATCATCTCCAGCGTCGAGGGCGGCGTGGTGCGCGGCTTCGGCGCCGGGGGAATGAAGGGGGCGGGCTGGATGTCCATGGGCTGCTCCGCTGATACCCCAATGTAGTGGCTGGCAATGCGGGCGTCCATGTGACCGAACGGCAGGCGCAAATATGCAGCCCGAGGCGTCACGGCAGGCGATCCGTTCAGCCGATTGTGACCGCCTCCATGGCGGTGCCGCCTTGTCCGCGGCCGTGCCCTGCCGTAGGTCACCAACAGATACCGCCAGACCTAGGAGCCCGCCTTGAAGCACCAGTTGAACATCATCATCGGCAGCACGCGACCAGGCCGCGCCGGACCGGTTTTTGCCGAGTGGCTGGACACGTTCGCGCGCGAGCATGGAAAATTCGAGCCGGTACTTACCGACATCGATACGTTCAAGCTTCCGGTGCTGGACGAACCGCACCATCCAAGGCTCGGCAATTACAAGAACGACCATACCAAGGCCTGGTCGAAAGCGATCGATGCCGCCGACGCCTTCGTCTTCGTGGCGCCGGAATACAATTATTTCGTGGCGCCGGCGATCGTCAACGCGGTCGATTATCTCTCGCGTGAATGGAAGTACAAGCCTGCAGCCATTTTCAGCTATGGCGGCGTCTCCGGCGGCCTGCGCGCGGCGCAAGCGCTGAAGCCGTTGCTGACATCGGTCGGCGTCATGCCGATCTCGGAAGGCGTCGCGCTGCCGATGTACCAGAAACTGCTCGATGAGAACGGCGCTTTCAACGCCAGCGAACAGGTGCAGGGCGGAGCCAAAACCATGCTCGACGAGCTGTTGCGCTGGAGCGAGGCTTTGAAGCCTATGCGGGTTGCCTGAAAACGCTGGTCTTCCGCAAAAAGCCCGGCTTGCTCATGGCATAAAGAGGTGGAATGTTTGCGCAAATGGACAAGCCGGGGGGCGGTTCGACTTGCGCTTGCTTTTTGCCTTGCTGCTGATGCTCATGAGCACCGCCGCCGCGGTGGCTGAGCGACGCGTGGCTTTGATCATAGCCGAGGACGGCTACCGCCTGGTTCGGCCGCTCGCCAATCCGGTCCATGACGGCGAGGCGATGGCAGCGGCGCTGAAGAAGCTCGGCTTCGAGGTCATCCTCGAAACCAATCGCGACCTGCGGCGAATGCGCCGCGCGCTCGACGATTTTCGCCTGGATGCCAAAGGCGCCGACGTGGCGCTGGTCTACTTCTCCGGCCACGGCGTGGAAATCTCGGGCGACAACCGGCTGCTCCCGATCGATGCCGACGCCTCCTCGCTCGATGCGCTGGAGAAGACCAGCCTGCCGCTGGAAGAGGTGCGCGACAGCGTGGCCGCCACGGCCAAGGTCGGCCTGATCATGCTCGACGCCTGCCGCAGCGATCCCTTTTCGGGAAGCAGCGGTGAAGGGCGCGGCGCGACATCGCTGGCAAAGGATGTCTCCGACAAGGTGAAGCCGGGTCTCGGCCGGATTGGCCGCGCCGAAAACGTCCTGTTCGCCTTCTCCGCCGCACCGGGCGAGACGGCTGCCGACGGCACCGGCCAGAACTCGCCCTTCACGACAGCGCTGACCAAATATCTCGGCACCGACGGGCTCGAGATCCGCTCGGTGCTGACGCTGGTGCAGCAGGAGGTCTACGATTTGTCGCGGGGCAAACAGCTGCCTTACGTCGAGAGCGGCCTGCCGAAGGTGTTTTTTGCCGCGGCCGCCAAGCAACAATTGCCGGAGCGCGAGCGCCTGTTGCTTGCCATGGCCGACGTGACGCCGGAAATGCGCGGTGAGGTCGAGCAGGTCGCCAGCGATGCCGACATGCCGCTGGCGCCTCTCTACGGCGTGCTGATCAGCTCCGACGCCAGCCACCTTTCGGCGGACAGCCTGAATGCCCGGTTGCGCGAGGCGGCCGACGCCTTCGTCAAGGTGCGCGGCGAAATGAGGACGCTGGCCTCCGATGATCCGCAGGTGACGGAATTGCGCCGGCAGGCCGAGGAGCAGCTTTCGCTCGGTGCCTTCGATGGGGCTCGCGCCATCCTCGCAAAGGCCGCCGACATCGACAATGTTTCGCGCAACGCCTTGAAGGCCAACTTCGTCAACCGCACGCTGTCCGAGGCGGCGACGCGTTTCCTGTCGGGCGGTGCGGCGCGTGCCGACCTCGACTATGCCAAGGCCATCAAGGACTATGAATCGGTGCTGGTCCTCTACGGCGAGGCCGGGCAAACCGATCTGACCCTGGACCAGGCCGACCGCCAGATCCGAACCCTGGACGAGCTCGGCAAGCTCTACACCCTTGTCGGCAACACCGATGCGGCAGGCCGCGCCTTTGCAGCGCTGGTGTCCAATCTCGAGCTGCGTTCGGCCCGGGAAACCGACCCGAGCGTCAAGCGCGATTTTGCCGTCAGCCACATCAAGCTCGGCAACATCAAGCTGGCGCAAGGAGACCTGCCGGAAGCGCTGGAAAACTATCGGACCGCCAGAACCATGCTCAGGGATTTGACCGCTGCCGAACCCGATCGGCTGTCATGGTTCAGCGACTTCGCCATGGCCGACGACAAGATCGGCAATGTGCTTGTGACGCAAGGCGATCTGGCTGGGGCCTCGCAGATCTACCAGGAAGGCTTGTCGGTCAAGAAGCAGCTTGCCGACAACGAACCGGAGCGCGCCGAGCTGCAGCGTGACCTGACCATCAGCTATGATGAGATCGGCGGCCTTGCCCGGGTCATGGGGCAACTGGACAACGCCCAGATGGCCTACGAGGAGAGCCTGAAGATCCGATTGGCATTGGCCGAAAAGAAGCCGCAGGATGCCGAACGGCAGCGCGATGTGTCGGTCAGCCATGATACGATCGGCGACCTCAAGCGCGAGCGCGGCGATGCGGCGGGCGCACTCGCGTCCTATAAAGCGGGCCATGCGATCGTCGAACAATTGGTGGGCCGCGACCCCGACAACAGTGAGCTGAAGCGCGACCTGTCTGTCGGCAACGCAAAGATGGGCAATGCGCTGAGCGATCAAGAGGAATGGCCGGCAGCCCTCGCCGCCTATAGGCAAGCCCTCTCGATAGCCCGCGTGCTGGCGGCCAGTGACCCTGCCAACGCCGACTGGCAACGCGACCTCTCGGTCAGCCTGGAGAAGGTCGCCGGCATTCTGGCGATTCAGGGCGACCGCGCCGGAGCGCTCAAGGCCTATACAGACAGTTTCGCTATCGCCGACCGGCTGGCCAAGCTCGACCCTGCCAATGCCGACTGGCAACGCGACCTGTCGATCACTCTGTCCGAGATCGGCATGCTCAAGGCCAAGCAGCGCGACGTCAAAGGCGCGCGGCAGGCTTTCCAGGACAGTCTCGACATCCGCCAGAAGCTCGCCCGGTCCGACCCAAACAACGCCACCTGGCAGCGCGACCTGGTGGTTGCCATGATCGACTACGCTCAGGTCGCCAAGAACCCCAAGACGGTCCTTTCGCAGGCGCTGGACATGACGCTGGAGCTCGACCGCAGAGGGCGGCTGGCGCCGCGATACAAGTTCATGATCAAGTTTCTCAGGGACCGGCTGGCCAAAGTGAAATAGGGCCTGACGGGAGGCTGCCATGGACAGCCGGCTCATTCCCCGTGAAATGCCTGCAAACCTTGGAAAAACCGCCTTTTGCGCCTATATCTAGTGCATATCAGAGGCGCGATTCGGAGCGGGTTTTTCGCGCCGTGCAAGCGGCATCCAGACAACAGGTTTTCATGAGCGATCAGATCGACAACAACAACGGCGCTGAAGCCGAATACGGCGCCGATTCCATCAAGGTTTTGAAGGGGTTGGATGCTGTCCGCAAACGCCCCGGAATGTATATCGGCGATACCGACGACGGTTCGGGCCTGCATCACATGGTCTACGAAGTGGTCGACAACGCCATCGACGAGGCGCTGGCCGGTCACGCCGATCTCGTCACCGTCACGCTCAACCCCGATGGTTCGGTCACCGTGATCGACAATGGCCGCGGAATTCCGACCGATATCCACACCGGAGAAGGCATTTCGGCGGCCGAAGTGATCATGACGCAGCTGCATGCCGGCGGCAAGTTCGACCAGAATTCCTACAAGGTCTCGGGCGGCCTGCATGGCGTCGGCGTCTCGGTGGTCAACGCGCTGTCGGCGTGGCTGAAGCTGAAAATCCGCCGCAACGGCCAGATCTTCGAGATGAGTTTCACGCATGGCAATGCCGACGCGCCGCTGAAGGCGACCGGCAGCTATGAGCAGGACAAGCAGCCGGGCACCTATGAGGGCCGCAGCGGCAGCCAGATCACCTTCTTCCCGTCGGCCGAGACCTTCACCATGGTCGAGTTCGACTTCGGCACGCTGGAACACCGGCTGCGTGAGCTTGCCTTCCTCAATTCCGGCGTGCGCATCATTTTGACCGATGCCCGTCACGCCGACGTCGTGCGCCATGAGCTGCACTATGATGGAGGCCTCGAGGAATTCGTCAAATATCTCGATCGGGTCAAGAAACCGCTGATCGACAAGCCGATCGCCATCCGGGCGGAGCGCGACGGGATCACCGTCGAAGTGGCGATGTGGTGGAACGACAGCTACCACGAGAACGTGCTGGCCTTCACCAACAACATCCCTCAGCGCGATGGCGGCACGCATCTGGCCGGCTTTCGCGGCGCGCTGACGCGCCAGATCACCGGCTATGGCGAATCGTCGGGCCTGACCAAGAAGGAAAAGGTCTCGCTGATCGGCGACGATTGCCGCGAAGGCCTGACGGCGGTGCTTTCAGTCAAGGTTCCAGATCCGAAATTCTCCTCGCAGACCAAGGACAAGCTGGTCTCGTCGGAAGTCCGTCCTGTCGTCGAAGGCCTCGTCAACGAAGCGCTCGGCACCTGGCTGGAAGAACATCCGAGCGAAGGCAAGGTGGTCGTCGACAAGGTGATCCAGGCCGCGGCGGCGCGTGAAGCGGCGCGCAAGGCGCGCGATATCACCCGCAAGAGCTCGCTCGGCGTCACTTCCCTGCCCGGCAAACTGGCCGACTGCCAGGAACGCGACCCGGCGAAGTCCGAAATCTTCATCGTCGAGGGTGACTCCGCCGGCGGCTCGGCCAAGGGTGGGCGTTCGCGCCAGAACCAGGCGATCCTGCCGTTGCGCGGCAAGATCCTCAATGTCGAGCGGGCGCGCTTCGACCGCATGCTCGGCTCCGACATGATCGGCACGCTGATCACGGCGCTCGGCACCTCGATCGGCAAGGACGAGTTCAACGCCGACAAGCTGCGCTACCACAAGATCATCCTGATGACCGACGCCGATGTCGACGGTGCCCATATCAGAACCTTGCTGCTGACCTTCTTCTTCCGGCAGATGCCGGAGCTGATCGAGCGCGGCCATCTCTATATCGCCCAGCCGCCGCTCTACAAAGTGACGCGCGGCAAGAGCTCGCAATACATCAAGGACGAGAGCGCGTTCGAAGAGTTCCTGATCGGCTCGGGACTGGAGGAAGCATCGCTTACGCTCGGCTCGGGCGAGGTTCGCATCGGGCAGGACCTGCGCGGAGCCATCGACGACGCACTGGCGGTGCGCCAGCTGATCAACGGCCTGCACACGCGCTACAACAGAGGCGTCGTCGAACAGGCGGCGATCGCCGGCGGGCTCAACCCGGACGTGTTCACCGATCTCGGCCGCGCCAACGCCATGGCGGAGCGGATTGCAAAACGCCTCGACATCATTGCCGAGGACACCGAGCGCGGCTGGACCGGCCGCATGTCGACCTCGAATGAAGGTGTCGGCGGCTATGTGTTCGAGCGCACGGTGCGCAGCGTCAAGGAATACGCGCATCTCGATCTGGCGCTGATCAATTCGGCCGACGCACGCCAGCTCGACCGCTACGCACAGCGCCTCAGCGAGGTCTACGGCTCGCCGCCGGTGCTGCGCCGCAAGGATGTCTCCGAAACCATCTCGGGGCCGCTGGCGATGCTCAATGCGGTCTTTGCGACCGGCCGCAAGGGCCTGACAATGCAGCGCTACAAGGGTCTCGGCGAGATGAATGCCGAACAGCTGTGGGAAACCACGCTCGATCCGAACGTGCGCTCGCTGCTGCAGGTCAAGGTCAATGATGCGACCGACGCGGATTCGCTGTTTTCGCGGCTGATGGGCGACGAGGTCGAACCCAGGCGCGAGTTCATCCAGGACAACGCGCTGTCGGTCGCCAATCTGGATATCTGATCTGGACGTTAAATCTGAATTGGCGCGCTGCGGCGCGCCATTGTTCCACCGGCGGCAACAAAATCATTTTACAACGCGCCGGAACGGAAGTCCCTGCGGGACATTGTGACAACATCGGTCACAATTTCTTACAGGAGGCCTTCATGGGACGCGGCATTTTGCTCTGGTTGCTCGGTATTCCGATCCCGATCATCATTCTGATCATGCTGTTCGTACGGTAGGGGGCTTCCATGCAGTCCACCCTATCGGCGGTCGACGTTTCCACTTCAACAGAATCCTCCTCCACCGCCGTCAGTTGGGGACCGATCATCGCGGGTGCCTTCGCGGCTTCGACGTTGACCTTCATCCTCATGCTGCTCGGTTCGGGGCTGGGATTGACCATGGTGTCGCCATGGTCGGGATCCGGCGCATCTGTCACCACTTTCGCGGCGTCCACCGCCGTCTGGCTTGTTATCGTGCAATGGCTGTCCTCTGGTGTCGGAGGCTATCTTGCCGGGCGGCTGCGCACCAAATGGGTCGGCATCCACACCGATGAGGTCTATTTCCGGGACACCGCACACGGCTTTCTTGCCTGGGCGCTGGCCACCTTGCTCGTCGTCGGCGTGCTTGGCTCCGCCCTTTCCGCAGCAATCGGTTCAGGCGTGCAGGCGGTGTCCACCGTCGCGTCTGGCGCTGCCATGGGTGCATCGGCGGGGGCTTCGGCCAATGCCGGCAGCGCATCGGTCGACAATGCGACATCCTACCTTGTGGATTCGCTGTTCCGTCCGGCCGATCCGGGCAGGCTGGTTGCCGCCAATCCGGACAGCGATACCGCCGCGACCGGGCAGGCCTCGCGCATCCTGATCGCCGGTGCGACGGCAGGCGAGGTTTCGGCAGACGACAAGACCTACCTGTCGCAACTCGTCGCCGCTCGCACAGGTCTTTCGGAAGCAGATACCAAGGCGCGGGTGGATGCGATCATCGCCAGGGCTCAGGACGCCAAGGTCAAGGCGCAGGAGGCTGCCGACACCGCCAGGAAGGCTGGCGCTACCTTTGCGCTCCTTGGTGCGCTGTCGCTGGCCATCGGCGCCTTCATCGCCAGTGCTGCCGCGGCCCTTGGGGGCAGGCAGCGCGACGATGAGGAAGCGGTTTTTCTCACCAGCCGCTGAACTGCACTTGCAAGGCGAGTCCACTCCGGGCCGCCCGGAGTGGACATTGTTTTGAAATTGTCATGCGGCGCTGCCTCGGCCGCGTTCGCTGAAATCTGTTCCTATTTTCGGGGAGGAATCGTCTGCGCTTCCGCTTGGCTCGGCTCCAGTTTGCGACCGAGGTCGACAGCGTCGCGCAGCACGGCAAGATGCGAGCGCGGCCGATCGCCGGCGGCGACCTCGACACCGGTCGCCGCCAACGACCAGTACAGCGTGTGGGTGAACACACGGTCGAGGCAACCGCGCAGTTCGACCTGGATGTTCTCCACGCCCGGGCCGAAATTCTCCGCCATCGGCCCGGAGATCGGATCGCCCGTCAACCAACCATTGCCGCGGTCGAAGATATTGGTCCAGCGCGTTGCCGCAAACACCGCGCCATGATGCACCGCGCGCTGCGGCTTGCCCGAAGAACGGTTGCGCCCTTCCTGATAAAGCACAGTGCCACCGGCCGCCGCTCCCTCGGCGACCGGCGGACATGCCGAGAACAGGCGCTCGGCGATGCCGCGTCTGAATTCGGCGAGATTGTGCGTCACCAGAAATTCGCTGTGGGTCAGCGGGCTGCCAAGCGTGACGAAATCGCTGATCTTCCATGGCAGATGGTTGTCGTCCTTGGTGCGCAGTTGGCGATAGAGCTCCCACTGATCGCGCCGGAACCCGGCAAGATCTTCAAGGCTGCCGGGCCATGCCGAGCCGTCGGTAACAAGCGTCGCCTTGTCGATGGCGCGGATCGCCTTCAGTTTCGCCTTGTCGCGAATGGCCTCCAGTTTTCGGGGCCTGAAATCGGCCCACAAGATCTGCAGCAGGTCATAGGCGATCATCGACCCGAGGCTGTGCGAGACCAGCACGATGCGATCGTAGGTATCGTCCATCATCAGACGCTTCAGCAGCTTCAGACCACGGCTGCGGATCAGAGCCCGCTTCTCGACGGTTGCAGCTTCAGCGCGCACATAGGCCGCGACATCGCCGAAATAGGGAAGGCCAAAACGGTCCACTGACCAGATGACGAATGAGGCCAGGATGGTGACGAGCGCGCCGACGGTCCACGAAATTTGCTGCTGCCAAACCGAGGTCGCGAGCGCGAGCATCGCGCACAGGACGACGATGACGGCCAAAAGAGTGACCAGATAGAGCTTTCGGGCGTCGGGCGGTATGTCGGCGGGCTTACGCCACAGCAGATTTGTCACCCAGGCGGCAAGTCGGCCCCGCGTTGTGCCCTGCGTGACGTCAGCCCAGTAAAGCTCGTAGAAATCGGTGCGGCGCCCATCGACATCGTAGGGCGTGGTGATGCGGCGAAGTTCGTATGAATTGGTCCGGCTGTCGGGAGTGATCCAGCTCTGGTTGATCTTCGCGCCGGCGGGGTCGGCCGGATCGGCGACATGGGCATAAAACGGCGCGCGGCTGGGGTCGTGGCTCCAGACGGCCTGGACAAAGCCGCGCAGCGTATCCATCGGCCGCTGTTCGCCCATGCCATGCACGATCACCACCGCCTGGCCAGGCTTGCGCGGCGCTTTTCCGGCGGGCGGCGATGCGATCGGGTCAGGCACCAACGTCTCCGTCGACGACAATCCCGCCGTCGAGGCGGGGATTCGTCATCGTAACGCTGAAATCGCCGTCAAGCCAAGAAAGCACGGCCAAGAAAAAGCCCGGCGCGAAGCCGGGCGGTTCTTGGCTTGTCCGACGCTGATCGCGGATCAGTGATCCATGGCCTTGACGATCTCTTCGGTCATCTTCTTGGCATCGCCGAGCAGCATCATGGTGCCGTCCTTGTAGAACAGCGTGTTGTCGATGCCGGCATAGCCGGAGCCGAGCGAGCGCTTGACGAACAGGCAGGTGCGGGCCTTGTCGACGTCGAGGATCGGCATGCCGTAGATCGGCGACGACTTGTCGTCGCGCGCGGACGGGTTGGTGACGTCGTTGGCGCCGATGACATAGGCGACATCGGCCTGCGCGAATTCCGAGTTGATGTCCTCGAGTTCGAACACTTCGTCGTAGGGCACATTGGCTTCGGCGAGCAGCACGTTCATGTGGCCGGGCATGCGGCCGGCGACCGGGTGAATGGCATATTTGACGTCGACGCCATTGGCCTTGAGCTTGTCGGCCATTTCGCGCAGCGCGTGCTGCGCCTGGGCAACCGCCATGCCGTAGCCCGGCACGATGATGACTTTTTGGGCGTTCATCATGAGGTAGGCGGCATCGTCAGCGGAACCCTGCTTGACCGTGCGTTCGATGCCGTCATCGGCGGCCGCTGCCGTCTCGCCGCCGAAGCCGCCGAGAATGACCGAGATGAAGCTTCGGTTCATGCCTTTGCACATGATGTAGGACAGGATCGCGCCGGATGAGCCGACCAGCGCACCGGTGATGATCAGCGCCAGATTGCCGAGCGTGAAGCCGAGTGCAGCGGCCGCCCAACCCGAATAGGAATTCAGCATCGAGACGACGACCGGCATGTCGGCGCCGCCGATCGGGATGATCAGCAGGATGCCGAGCACCAGCGAGGCCGCGACAATCAGCCAGAAGACCAGTTTGGACTCGGTGGTGACCAGCAGCACGATCAGGACGACGAGCGCGATGGCAAGTGCTGCGTTGATGAAGTGGCGGCCGCCGATCATGATCGGCTTGCCGGACATGCGGCCGTCGAGCTTCAGGAAGGCGATGACCGAGCCGGTGAAAGTGATGGCGCCGATGGCGACGCCTAGGCTCATCTCGATCAGGGCCTGGGCATGGATGTCGCCATCCGTGCCGATGCCGAAGCTTTCCGGCGCATAGATGGCGGCGGCCGCCACCATGACGGCGGCGAGGCCGACCAGCGAGTGGAAGGCGGCGACCAGCTGCGGCATCGAGGTCATGGCGATGCGGCGCGCGGTGACGGCGCCGACGCCGCCGCCAATGGCAAGGCCGAGCACGATCAGGCCGAAGCGGCCGGCCGAGGGGGTTGCCAGCGCCAGCGTGGTGGCGATGGCGATGCCCATGCCGATCATGCCGTAGAGATTGCCCTGGCGGCTGGTGGTCGGATGCGACAGGCCGCGCAGCGCCATGATGAACAGGACGCCGGAGACCAGATAGAGGAAGGACGCGAAGTTGGCGTTCATGGCGCTCTACTTGTCCTTCTTCTTGTACATGGCCAGCATGCGCTGGGTGACGAGGAAGCCGCCGAAGATGTTGACCGACACCAGCATCAGCGCGACGAAGCCGAAGCCCGCGGCAATGCCGGAGGCGGCGATGCCGACGGCAAGCAGCGCGCCGACGACGATGACCGAAGAGATGGCGTTGGTGACGGCCATCAGCGGCGTATGCAGTGCGGGGGTCACCGACCAGACGACGTAATAGCCGACGAAGATCGCCAGGACGAAGATGGCGAAGCGGAAGACGAAGGGATCGATGGCACCGCCGGAGAGCGCATGCGCGGCATCACCCGCCGCGTCGGCACCACCAGGCGCGGTCGCCAGATTGTGCACTGCCAGCCGAACCGCGGCGGAGGCCTGGTCGAGCTGGTCGAGGGCTTTCTGCAGGGTCTGATCCATCACGCGATCCCTTTCGGCTTCGACGAGGGCGACTTGGATGCGGCCGGTTTCTTGGACGCGGCTTTCTTTGCAGCAGCGGGTTTGTCCGAGGCGTCGGCAACCATGGTCTTGGCCGGTATCGCGGCCGGCTCGAGATGGGGTTGCTGATCGGCCTTTATGAAAGCAGGATGCACGATCTTGCCGCCGTTAGTCAGCATCGTTGCCTTGACCAGATCGTCATCGCGGTTGATGGCAAGCGTTTTCGTCGTCTTGTCGACCAGCGTTTCGAGGAAGGCGAAGAGGTTCCGGGCATAAAGCAGCGATGCCGACGCCGCGATGCGGCCGGGCACATTGAGATGGCCGACAATCTTGACGTTGTTGGCGGTGGTGACGACCTTGCCGGCTTCGGCGCCCTCGACATTGCCGCCACGCTCGACCGCCAGATCGACGAGAACCGAGCCTGGCTTCATCGAGGCGACCATGGCCGCTGAGACCAGCTTCGGCGCCGGTCGGCCGGGGATCAGCGCCGTGGTGATAACGATATCCTGCTTGGCTATGTGCTCTGATGTGAGTGCCGCCTGCTTGGCCTGGTATTCCTTAGACATCTCCTTGGCGTAGCCGCCTGCCGTCTCGGCGGCCTTGAATTCCTCGTCCTCGACCGCAAGGAACTTTGCGCCGAGCGAGGCGACCTGTTCCTTGGCGGCGGGGCGAACGTCGGTGGCGGTGACGACCGCGCCAAGCCGGCGCGCGGTGGCGATCGCCTGCAGGCCGGCGACACCGACGCCCATGATGAAGACCTTCGCCGCCGGCACCGTGCCGGCCGCCGTCATCATCATCGGCAAGGCGCGGTCATATTCCGAAGCCCCGTCGATCACCGCCTGATAGCCGGCCAAATTGGCCTGCGAGGACAAAACGTCCATCGACTGCGCGCGGGTGATGCGCGGCATGAATTCCATCGAGAAGGCGGTGACACCGGCCTTGGCCAGGGCTGCCACAGCGGCATCATTGCCATAGGGATCCATGATGGCAATGACCGCTGTACCGGGCCTGTAGCTCTTCAGCTCGGCATCGCCGGGCCGACGCACCTTCAGCACGACATCGGCCTTGGCGACATCGGAAGCCTTACCGATGGCGGCGCCGGCGCTCGCATAATCGGCATCGACGATGCGCGAATTCAGACCGGCGCCGGCCTCGACGACGACGTCGAAGCCCAACGCCGCCAGCCGTTTCACCGTATCGGGCGAGGCCGCGACGCGCGGCTCGTTGGCATCGAGCTCACGAGGGATGAAAACCGTCTGTCCCACCGCATGATCCTTTCGGCCGGAAGCTATTTCCCGCAAGACGCCGGCCGGCCTCGCGGCGGCGCCGTGGACAAGGTGTCGGAAAATCTATCGGAGGATAAAGGCGCCGACGGCCATAATCAGCACGAACAGGATGGTCGCCGAGAAGAAGCCGCCCGCGAAGAAGCCGAAGGCCATCGCCAGAAGCAGGGCTCCGCAGAAAAGCGATCCGTATTTGGCCAGCGCGAGGAAGCCCGCATAGGTGCGGTCATGCTCGGCATAGTCCATCTTCGCGCCCAGTTCGACAGGACCGGTCGGCGAGTGATCAGCCATAGGAATACCCCTTCGAAGACATCTTTCAGGCACATAGCGAAAAGCCGGGCCGAGAGCAATGGCGCTATTGCCGCACAACAGCGGACAACTGCCTCAAAGAAAGGTTGAAGCCGGCTGCCAACGCGCGACGGAGTCCGATCGCTGGATTCTGATGCTTGATGCGGAAAGATGCTTCGAAGGCAGACGCTTGCGTGGCCTAAGCCGGCGCCCTCAGCCGGCTAGATGCGGAAATAGCCCGAGCAACCCGACGACGATCAGATAGAGCGCGACGATGTAGTTCAACAGCCTTGGCATGACCAGGATCAGCACGCCGGCGATCAGCGAGATAAGCGGGGTGAGCGCAAGTGTGGAAATGGTCATGACGGGTTCCTTTGGCATATCCGTGGATTCGGCGACCAATGGCGAGGACGACAAGGCGCCGAGCCATCAGAACGCGTATCCGGCCCGAAAGCTCCAGTGGTTCTGCGAAACGCCTAATCTCAGGCGGCTTCGCGAAAATATTTGGCAGTCGGCAGGATGGTCAGCGGCGCCAATTCTCCAGCACCAGGTGTCTCGAACAGCATACGCTGCTCCAGAGATGTGGATCGGAAAAATGGAAAGCGCGAGAACGACCGCTCGCGAATGGCAGCGACATTGGCGCGATAAAGCACGACCTTGTAGTTCAGGCCCGGATAGTCGCGCAGCTCGCCGATCTGCTCAGAACTGTAGATACGACGGTAGAAACCCGCATGTTCGGGCCGGATAGTCGAGAGACAGTAAGGTGCGTCGAAGTAGAAGCAGGCCATTCCGGCAAGGCGCAGCGTCAGGTAGGGGATCTGCGGATAGACCTTCGACCAGTCTGGGTCGGCAGCAAAGCGGCTCGGATCGGCAAAGTGCGCACCCGCAGCCAGCATCGGGCGCAGGATGTCGCCGTAGACAGTTGTAGACGGCGATTGTGGCGTGGCCCGGCAGGCATGATGAATGCGCACCGTGGAGACCAGGATGCCGTCAATATAGACGCCGAACTTGGAACAATTTTCAGCTTCGTCGAGCTCGTCGTGCACAATATGTTCCGGGTTTTCCGACACCATATCATTCAAGCGATAGGATTTGTAGCGTAACCTATAGATGTCTTCGAGATCCTCCCCCTTGTCGCAGCGGCGATATTCCGTCCGCTCAAGCATCGCTGAAACATTGCGGGCGAAACTCGACATGCTGTCGGGCGAATTTTCTTCACCCCCGCCCGCCACATGGCCAAGCGCTTCCAACTGCACATCCATACTCAAACCCTCGTAAGTTTCCGCCGCAGTTCAACCTACGACGGGACCCTGAGATGTAAAAGATGAAAATGGAGCACACGTCGTTTACCGATCATTAACGTTAACGATCCGTAAATTTTTATGAAAAGGCGACACTCTTCCCGGCACCGGTCAGCGGCGTGCGGCTCTCTTGGCTGAATTGATGTCCTTGGCGAAGGGCCATACCGTGTTCGACATGGTCTCGATGCCGGAAGCGCTGAGCGCCGAACCGAACAGGAACCCCTGGACAAGGTCGGGCTTGACCTGCAGCGCCAGTATCTTGAGCTGCTCGAAGGTCTCTACACCCTCGACGGTGACCGAAAGCCCCAGCGGCCGCGATAGGTTGACGATACCCTTGAGCAGCTCGAGCGAACGGGGGTTCTGGGTGACGTCCATCAGGAACGAGCGGTCGATCTTGATCTTGTCGAGCGGCAGTTTGTGCAGATAGCTCAGGCTCGAATAGCCGGTGCCGAAATCGTCGAGCGCGATGCGTACGCCGATCTGCTTCAGCTCCTCGATATACTGGCGCGTCAGCGACTTGTCGTCGAGCAGCGCCGTTTCGGTGACCTCGATCTCGAGCCGGGAGGCGGCGAGGCCGGAGCCGGCCAACGCATCGCGAACCTTCTGGATGACGTCGCGGTTGCGGAAATCCTTGGCCGAGAGATTGACCGAGACGCTGGTCTGGTCCGGCCATTTGGCGCATTCGGCGCAGGCTGCCTGCAGCACGAAGGTGCTGATCTCGGAAATGATGCCCATTTCCTCAGCCAAAGGAATGAAGATGCTGGGTGAGATCGGCCCGAGATCGGGATGATCCCACCGGCACAACGCCTCGCAGCTGGCGATACGCATGGTGCTCATCGCCACGATCGGCTGATAGACCACCCTCAAGCCCTTGCTTTCCACGGCTGTACGCAGGTCCGCCTTCATCAGCTGACGGTTGCGGAAGGCGGCATCCATCGAGGCTTCAAACAGCCGCCAGCTGTTCTTGCCGAGCTCCTTGGCCTTGTAGAGCGCCAGGTCCGCCTTGACGATCATGGCGTCGACATCGGTATCCTTGACCCGTGACAGCACCGCGCCGCCGCTGGCCTGAATGCGCAGCCCGTGACCGGCGACGTCGACTTCTCCTTGCAGGCCGGCGAAAATCTCGTCGAGCTGGCTGGTCAGATGGCTCTCATCCTCGACGCGGTCGAAGAAGATCATGAACTCGTCGCCGCCGAAACGGCTGACCGTGATATCTTGCCTGGCAATGGCGGCAAGCCGCTCGGCAACGGCATAGATCAAGCCATCGCCGATCGGATGGCCAAGCGTGTCGTTGACGCTCTTGAAATCGTCGAGGTCGAGCACCGCAAGGCCGCAGAGACGATCGCGATCGCCTGATACCATGGCCTCGCCTACCAGTTCATGGAAATAGGCGCGGTTGGGCAGGCCGGTGAGGTTGTCGTAACGTGCCATGAAGCGGATCTTGTCTTCCGCCTCGACACGGGCGGTGACGTCCTCGAAGGTGATGACGCCCAGTTCCTGGCTGCCTTCGCGCGCCGAGAACTCGTAATGCTGGCCGTTGGCGAGGGAAACCAGCACCTTGCGGTCGCGGCCCTCGCGCAGGGCACGCGTCAGCTGGGCCTCGATGTAGCGGCAATCCTTGGGCGCCAGCATGCCGCCGGCGACACCGCGCATCAACAGACCATGGATCGACCGGCCGAGCAGCGCGTCGGGCGACTTGAGCGACATCAGATGCGCGGCCTCGGCATTGGCCACCGCGACGCGGCCGTCCGGGCCGAGCATGACAAGGCCGTGCGACATGGTGTTGAGCGCTCGGTTGAAGCGCTGGGCGATGCGATTGGCCTTTTTTTCCTCGGACAGGGCGGCGAAAAGCACCTCGCGGACCAGATCGGCGAAGCGCTTGATGGCAAAAAGAAATGGCGCCGAAAGCAGGCCGAGAATGAAGTGATAGGGATCGCCCCGCAGGATGAAGCCCAGCGAGATCGGCCAAGTCATGGTCATAATGAAGATCACGACCATCCTGGGCGAACCATAGTTGCGGCCAGCAATAGACGTGGCGGAGGCAAGCGTCACGCAGACGGCAGCTATTTCCGCGAACGGGTCATAGGCAAGATAGATGCCGACAAAGCAGAAGGCACCAAGCATGAAGCCATGCATCGAGCCGTACAGTATGTAGTCGTTCTCGCGGCGACGCGCCTCTTCCCAATTTTGAGGCGAAGGAGCGTGACGATATTTCCTGATGTTGCGAAGACGAAGGAAGGCGACAGCCAGCAGTCCGAGGGTGACGGCGAGATAGGCCGGATCCATGGTTTTCCAGTAAACCAGCACGACCAGCAGGGTTTGGGCAAAGAATCCTATCGAAAGCGTCAACCCGTCGCGAAACAAGGTTTCCACGAACGGAATGTAGACGTCGACCGGAATCTCGTTCTTCTTTATCAGATTCAACGCCTGAATCCCAACCCTGGGGAGCCAAGCAGTGCCACATCCGCCTTAAGAAAGATTTAGAGAGGCCCCGCCGCTCCTGCCGTCAAGCCGGGTGACGCAACGGAAAGCAAGGAAACTGTCGTTCAGGTAAACAAGGCGTATCGATCATTCCGCGGCCTGAAGTTTCGGCCGCGCCGGCGTACTCGACAGGCGTTCGAGCAGCCTTTGGCGTTCGCTCGAAGCCTTGTCGGCGCTGGCTCGACGGACGTGACCATAGCCGCGAATGAGGGCCGGCACCGAGGCCAGCGCAACGGCCGCATCGACCCTGGCCGGGGCCAGCGATCCGGCGATGAGTTCCAGATCCGCCTCATACTGCGCCAGCAGCCGTCGCTCCATGCGCCGTTCGGCGGTGTAGCCGAACAGGTCGAAGGCGGTGCCGCGCAGGCCCTTCATCGCCGACAGCAGGCGAAAACCCTTCATCATCCACGGGCCGAAGCTCGATTTCCTAGGGCTGCCGTCATTGCCGCGACGGCCCATGATCGGCGGCGCGAGGTGGAATTCGAGCTTTTCGTAGCTCTGGAATTGTTTTCCAAGTTCGGCGACGAAAGAGCCGTCCGTGTAAAGACGCGCCACCTCGTATTCGTCCTTGATCGCCATCAGCTTGAACAGGTTCCTGGCGGCGGCCTGCGACACCGCGGTCGACCCAGGCACGGCCTTCGCTTCAGCGGCGCGCAAAACGGCCAGTTTCCCGGCATAGCGCCTGCCATAGGCGGCGTTCTGATAGGCGGTCAGGAAGGCGACGCGGCGGGCGATGATGTCGTCCAGTGTCTCGGCGATATCCGTGGCCTGGCCGGCCTTTCCAGCCACAGCCGGACCCGGCTGGGCAACGAGCCCGCGCACGAAATCCGGCTGATGGGCAGCGCGACGTCCCCAGCGGAACGCGGCGATGTTCATCGCCACGGCTTCGCCATTGAGCTCGATCGCCTTCTCGACGGCCTCGGCCGACAATGGCAGGCCGCCATGCTGGAAGGCAAAGCCGAGCATGAACATGTTGGCGCCGAGCGAATTGCCGAAAAGTGCCGTGGCGGTGCGGGTGGCGTCGAAGAAATGTGCCTTGTCGTCGCCCGCGGCCGCACGGATCGCCTTTTTCAGCCGCTCTATCGGCAACGAAAAATCCGCCGAGCGGGCAAATTCGCCAGGCATGATCTCGGCGGTGTTGGCGACGAAGATGGTGTGGCCCTCGCGCACCGCGGTCAGCACCTTCTTGGCGCCCGACACGACGAGATCGCAGCCAAGCACCAGATCGGCCTTGCCGGCCGAAACGCGGATGGCATGGATGTCGTCCGGGGTGCGGGCAATGCGGACGTGGGTGAACACCGAGCCGCCCTTCTGGGCGAGGCCGGCCATGTCGATCATGCCGCAGCCCTTGTCCTCAAGATGCGCCGCCATGCCGAGCACCGCACCGACGGTGACGACGCCGGTGCCGCCGACGCCGTCGATGATCGCCGCCCAGCCCTGCTCGCCAAGCGGGAATTGCGCCGGCACGGGCACGCCTTCCAGCGGATCGGCTTTGCCGGCCAGGCCCTCGGCCTTGCGGATCTTGGCGCCGTGCACGGTGACGAAGGACGGGCAGAAGCCGTTGACGCAGGAGAAATCCTTGTTGCAGCTCGACTGATCGATCTTGCGCTTGCGGCCGAATTCGGTCTCGACCGGCTGGATCGAGACGCAGTTCGACTGCACGCCGCAATCGCCGCAGCCTTCGCAGACCAGTTCGTTGATGAAGACCCGCTTGTCGGGATCGGGGAAGGTGCCACGCTTGCGGCGGCGGCGCTTTTCGGCGGCGCAGGTCTGGTCGTAGAGCAGCACCGAAACGCCTTTGACGTCGCGCAGCTCGCGCTGGACGAGATCGAGGTCGTCGCGGTGGTGGATGGTGGCGCCGGCCGGGAATTCGGCCTTGCCGGCATATTTGTCGGGCTCATCGGTGACGATGGCGATGCGGTCGACGCCTTCGGCGCGCACCTGCCTGGCGATCATGTCAACGGTCAGGCCGCCTTCATGCGGCTGGCCGCCGGTCATGGCGACGGCGTCGTTGTAGAGGATCTTGTAGGTGATGTTGGCATCGCTCGACAGCGCGAAGCGGATCGCCAGCGTACCGGAATGGTTGTAGGTGCCGTCGCCAAGATTCTGGAAGATGTGCTCGCGCTTGGAGAACGGCGCCTGGCCGACCCATTGCGCGCCCTCGCCGCCCATGGCCGTGAAGCCGACGGTGTTGCGGTCCATCCACAGCGCCATGAAGTGGCAGCCGATGCCAGCCGCAGCGATAGAGCCGTCCGGCACCTTGGTGGACGAATTGTGCGGGCAACCGGAACAGAAGAACGGCGTGCGCGAGCCGATGTCGGTGGCCTCGGTGAGCATTGCCTGGAACTGGCGCAGTCTTGCCACCCGCGCCGAAATCTCTTCGGACGGGCCGATGGTCCTGACGATCCTCTCGCCAAGCGCGATGGCGATCTCGTTGGGATCGAGCGCGCCCTTGGCCGGAAACAGCCAGTCGCCGCGCTCGTCCTTCTTGCCGATAATGACCGGTTGGGTGGCAGTGCCATAAAGGCTCTCGCGCAACTGCACCTCGATCAGCGAGCGCTTCTCCTCGACGACGACAATGGTGTCGAGGCCGCGGGCGAAGTCGGCGATGTGATGCAGGTCGAGCGGCCAGGGGCAGCCGACCTTGAACAGCCGCACCCCGATGCGGTTGGCGGCCGCCTCGTCGATGCCTATATCCTCCAGCGCCTGGCGGACATCGAGGTAGCTCTTGCCGAGCGTGATGATGCCGATCTTCGGGTTGCGGCCGCCCGAATAGACAATGCGGTTCAGCCCGTTGGCAAGGATGAAGGCGGAGGCCGCGGCGCGCTTGTGCTCATGCAGCCGCTCCTCCTGGCCGAGCATGTCGATCTCATGGCGGATGTTGAGACCGCCTGGAGGCATATCGAAATCCGGCACGACGATGTTCAGCCGCTCGAGCGCGGCATCGACCGAGGCCGTCGATTCGATGTTGTCCTTGACGCATTTGATCGCCGCCCAGGTGCCGGCAAAGCGCGACATGGCAAAACCGTAGAGCCCGTAGTCGATGATCTCCTGGACACCGGCCGGGTTGAGGATCGGCACCATCGTGTCGACGAACAGGAATTCGGTGGCGTGCGCATTGGTCGAGGATTCGGCCATATGGTCGTCGCCCATCAAGGCGAGCACGCCGCCATGTCTGGACGAGCCGGCGAGGTTGGCATGGCGGAACACATCGCCTGAGCGGTCGACGCCCGGTCCCTTGCCGTACCAGACCGAAAAGACGCCGTCATGGGTGCCCTCGCCCAGCAGTTCCGTCTGCTGCGCCCCCCAGCAAGCGGTGGCGGCAAGCTCCTCGTTGAGACCCGGCTGGAAGACGATGTCAGCCTGGGCGAGCTGTTTCTTCGCCTTCCATAGCTGCATGTCGAGGCCGCCGAGCGGCGAACCGCGATAGCCGGAGACGAAGCCGGCCGTGTTCAAGCCCGCGCGACGGTCGCGCTCGCGCTGCATCAGCAGCATGCGAATGACCGCCTGCGCGCCAGACAGGAAGATGCGCTCCTTTGCGAGATCGAACTTGTCGTCGAGCGCGACGTCGTGCAGCGTCATCAGGCATTTCCTCTGCGGAGGCCACGCGGGGGCAGGCAGCCAACGTCGGGGTCGGATGACGCATCCTTTCTCCCCTTGCAAGGCAGGTCAAACAAAATCGCAGATGCCAGGCAACGCGCAACGAACAGTCCGCAGCCATCCTGAATCGGGTATGAAACCGATCCGCGGACAGTGCCCGGCGCACGAAAATTTCAGCTGCGGCCCGGGCGGCCGCGACGCGTCAGCCGCCCTTCGAGCAATCCGGCTTCGGATCGCCCGGCAGCTTGCCGTCGGGATGGCCGACGAGATCGGGATTGGCGGTGTAGAGCTGGTCGATGACCAGCGGCCGGTCGGGCAGGATCGACTGGTCTTCCGTCGACATCAGCGTGGTATCGATCTTCTGCAGGACCGCGCCGTCGGCGCCCTTGATGCTGATGGCAATCGCATAGGGCTTGTTCTTGACGACGCAGGTCAGTGCCGGACTCTCCAGCGTCACCTTGTCGAGCTTCGGCCAGACTTTCTGCTCGACGACCAGAGGCGCCACGCCGGCGGGATCCTGGAAGCTGGCGACCGCGACCTGGCCCTCTCCCATCGGCTTCAGCGGCCGCAGGGTCACGACATAAGTCGCCCTTGCGAGGCGGTAGTTGAAGACGAATATCTTACCGGAAATCTCGAACAGCTTGCCTTCGTCATTGCCGCTATCGCGGCAGGCGCCCAGCGCAACGGCCGCGATGAGTGCCGCGCCGACAAGGATCGAACGGGAAAGGCCGCTACGCATTCTTGACCTCATTTTCCGCCATGCGACGGCGATGGTAGTGACGGCTTGCCTTCCGCCTGTTGCCGCACACCGCCATGTCGCACCAAAGGCGGCTGGAATTGCGGCTTCTGTCGACGAACAGCCAGGTGCAATTGGGACAGATCCTCAGCCTCGCGACGGTGTCGTCACGCAGAAGCGACAACGCCGAAACCGCCAGTGCCGCCTCGAAGGCGATCGGCGTCAGGGGATCACCGAACGGCCTCCCCGGCGCACCGATCTCGGTCCGGCTGCCGGCAAGGCCATCGGCGCAGGCTCTCAGGAATCCGGGCAGATCAGTGGTGGCAACCGCGCCCTTCGACGCCGCTCCACGAAACAGCCGGTCGGTCGCCTCGCGGATCGACAGCACGACGGGTGCGATCGCCGCCGGCGAGGATACCGCCAACGGCCTATCGCCAAGTTCGGCAGCGCGAAAGCGGCTCGCCGCGTCGGCGAAGCGGGCAATCTCGGCCGGATCGTCGAAACGGTCGAACGTCCGCTCCGGATCGCCGCGCAACACGACGGTGTTCGCCGTGTCGAGCGCAAGCAGGCCGCCGGTGAAGCGATGCGGGGTCCAGGATACCGTCATGCCGAAAATCTAACCGATAAATCATATTTGACAAGTTAGATTCAGCGATGCACCCTCACTCTGGGCTGCGGTGATCTTCGCAGCCTTTTGAGCCTGTCGTTGGCCAGGACCGCTTCGCACTTTTGGGCGGCATGCTTCGAGGTTTTGCATGCTCTATTTCTTCCAGCAGGTGTTGAACGGGCTGCATTCGGGCGCGCTCTATGCGCTGCTCGCCTTTGGCTATGTGCTGACCAACGGCATCCTGCACCGCACCAATCTCGCCTATGGCGCGTTGTTCGCCTTTTGCGGCCAGACGATGATCCTGACCGCGGCCTTCGGCTATCAGGTGCTGTGGCTGACGCTGCTGGCGGCGGTGGCGCTCGGCGTCGTCGCTGCGTTCCTCTATGCCGCGCTGATCAGCTACGTGCTGTCGCGCAGTGTCTTCGAACCTTTGGCCGATCGCACGCCCAATGCAATCGTGGTGACGACGCTCGGCATCCTGCTGCTGCTGTCCGAAGCGAGCCGCATCGCCGCCGACACGCATGATCTGTGGCTGCCGCCGATGCTGGCGCAGCCCATCGTTTTCGCGCAGGGCGCCACCTTCAAGGCAACGCTGACGCTCATCCAGATCATCGACTGCGCCGTGGTGGTGGCGGCAATCGCGCTGGCCAGCCGGGCCTTTGCCCGGTCGAGCTTCGGACGGCGCTGGCGCGCCGTCTCCGACGACCCCAAGGCAGCCGCGATGTGCGGCGTCGACGTGCGCGCGGTGTTCCGGCGCGCGGTGCTGTTCGGCGGCTTCTGCGCCGCACTGGCCGGTGTCATGGCCGGGCTTTATTACGGCAATGTCAGCTTCGGCTCGGGCCTCGTCTACGGACTGAAAATCCTGTTCGTGACGGCAGTCGGCGGCTATCTCTCGCCACCGCGCGCGGCGCTCGGCGCGGCCGCCTTCGGCATGGCCGAATCGCTGTGGGCAGGCTACTTCCCGGTCGAGTGGCGCGACGCGTGGATGTATCTGTTCCTGGTCACGACGCTGATCCTGATCGGCGCCGGCCGCGACACCGGCAAAATCGCCTGAAAACGTCAGACTTTGGTTGCATGACGCCAGGGCAGATCACCGCTATTGGGCACTGTCTGCCATGCGATGACATTTGCTGCCTCTATCCTTGTTGACCCGTCAGTCCACGCGCGGCATACCGTTGGACCACGCGGCGTGACGGACAAAAAGGGGGAAGCCGGCACGCCTCCGGTACAGGGAGGAATGCATGGCAGGGCTTCTCGCTCTATCCAGGACTATTGATCGCGCCAACGAATTCATCGGCAAATGGATATCGTGGCTGATCCTGCTGGCGATCCTGGTGAGTGCCGCCAACGCCATTATCCGCAAGGTGTTCGACATTTCCTCGAACGCCTGGCTCGAGCTGCAATGGTATCTGTTCGGCGCCGCCTTCATGCTGGCCGCCGCCTATACGCTGAAGCAGAACGAGCATATCCGCATCGACGTCGTCTACGGCCTGTTTTCACGCCGCGTGCAGCACTGGATCGACCTGCTCGGGCATCTCTTTTTCCTGATGCCGTTCGTGACGTTGATGGTGATCTATTTCGTGCCCTATGTGTCGCTGTCGTTTCGCAGCGGCGAGATGTCCAACAATTCCGGTGGTCTGATCATCTGGCCAGCCAAGGCCATCCTGCTCGTCGGTTTTTTCCTGCTCGCGCTGCAGGGCATCTCCGAGATCATCAAGAAGATCGCCATCATGCGCGGAGACATGGACGACCCCAATCCCTTCATATCGGTGCATGAGCAGGCCGAACTCGAAGCCAAGGCGCTGGCCGACGAGGTGCGCTCGTGATGGAGTTCATCGCGCAGAACATGGCGCCGATCATGTTCGCTTCGCTGATCATCTTCCTGCTGATCGGCTACCCCGTCGCTTTTTCCCTGGCCGCCAACGGCTTGATGTTCTTCTTCATCGGCGTGCTGCTGTCGCCTTATTCCGGAGGATCGATCAACCTCGCCTGGCCGCTCCTGCACGCATTGCCGGATAATTTCTACGGCAGCCGGGTGATGTCGAACGACACGCTGCTGGCCATCCCGTTCTTCACCTTCATGGGCATCGTGCTCGAGCGATCGGGCATGGCCGAAGACCTGCTCGACACGATCGGCCAGCTGTTCGGGCCAATCCGCGGTGGCCTTGCCTATGCGGTGATCTTCGTCGGCGCGCTCTTGGCGGCGACCACCGGCGTGGTGGCGGCTTCCGTCATCGCCATGGGCCTGATCTCGCTGCCGATCATGCTGCGCTATGGCTATGACCGCCGGCTCGCATCCGGTGTCATTGCCGCCTCCGGCACGCTTGCCCAGATCATCCCGCCGTCGCTGGTGCTGATCGTGCTTGCCGACCAGCTCGGCCGTTCGGTCGGCGACATGTATGCCGGCGCGCTGATCCCCGGCCTCGTGCTCACCGTCCTCTATATGTCCTACATCCTGATCATGTCGATCATCCGGCCGAACTCGATGCCGGCGCTGCCGCTCGAGGCCCGTACACTCGGCCATGGCGTGATGTCGCTGCTGGTGGCTTTGCTGGTCACATTAGCGGTTTCCTACGCGGCATATCGTTATCTGGCGCCGGCGCATGGCGACAATGCCGACATTCTCGGCGCGACTGCCGGAGTCCTGTTCATCTACATCGTCGCCATTGCCGACAAACGCCTGAATTTCAACATGATGTCCAGGCTCGCGCAGCAGGTGATCATCGTGCTGATCCCCCCGCTGGCGCTGATCTTCCTTGTGCTAGGCACCATCTTCCTGGGCATCGCCACGCCGACCGAAGGCGGCGCCATGGGTTCCGTCGGCGCCTTGATCATGGCGGCGGCAAAGGGGCGCTTGTCGCTTGACGTCGTCAAGCAGGCACTGGCCTCGACGACAAGGCTGTCGTCCTTCGTGCTGTTCATTCTGATCGGCGCACGGGTGTTCTCACTGACCTTCTACGGCGTCAACGGCCACATCTGGGTCGAGCACCTTTTGACGTCGCTGCCGGGCGGCGAGGTCGGCTTCCTGATCGGCGTCAACATGCTCGTCTTCTTCCTCGCCTTCTTCCTCGACTTCTTCGAATTGGCGTTCATCATCGTACCGCTGCTGGCGCCCGCCGCCGACAAGCTCGGCATCGACCTGATCTGGTTCGGCGTGCTTCTGGGCGTCAACATGCAGACCAGCTTCATGCATCCGCCCTTCGGCTTCGCGCTGTTCTACCTGCGTTCGGTGGCTGCGCGCGTGCCCTATCTCGATCGTCTCACCGGCAAACAAATCGCGCCGGTGACCACCGGACAGATTTATTGGGGCGCCGTGCCCTTTGTCTGCATCCAGGTGATCATGATCGGGTTGACCATCGCCTTCCCGCAAATGGTGATGCACTACAAGGGAACGACCGTCGATCCGGGCACGATCGACTACCAGGTGCCGGAGATGCCCGGCCTGTCGCCGCTCGGCACGCCGCCGGCGGATGGCGCAGCGCCTGCCGGCGGCGGCACGGCTCCCGCCGCCCCCGATCTGTCGCAGCCGCCGAGCTTCGGCGACGCGCCGCCGGCCAAGCCGGCAACGCCACAGCCCGACCTGTCGCAACCGCCAAGCTTCAACTGAACCGGCATGGTCAAAACCATGAAAGCGGTGCGGCTGGAAGCAGTGGGCGGCATCACGCTGCGCGACGTCGACATGCCTGACATCGGTGCGGATGAGCTACTGGTGCGCATCGAAGCCTGCGGCGTCTGCGGCACGGATCGGCATCTGTTTCACGGCGAATTTCCGTGCACGCCGCCGGTGACGCCCGGCCATGAGTTCTCCGGTCTCGTCGAGGCGATCGGAAAATCGGTCTCGGGTTTTGCCATCGGCGATCGTGTCACCGGCGACCCCAACATCGCCTGCGGGCGCTGCGCGCGTTGTCACGCGGGACAAATCAATCTCTGCAGCAATCTGCGCGCCATCGGCATTCATCGCGACGGCGGCTTTGCCGAATACCTTGCCTTGCCGCAGAAGCAGGCTTTCGTCCTGCCTGCGGGTCTCGATCCCATGCACGGCGCGTTCTGCGAGCCGCTCGGCTGTTGCCTGCACGGCGTCGACCTTGCCGGGATCAAACCGGGCAGCTCGGTGGTCGTGCTTGGCGGCGGCGTGATCGGCCTGCTCACCGTGCAGCTGGCAAGATTGGCGGGAGCCACGACCATCATCCTGTCGACCAGGCAAGCCTCGCGGCGCGCCCTCGCCGAGGACCTCGGCGCGACAATGACTATCGATCCAACCACCGCCGATGTCATCGATGCCATCGCCGGACCGGTGGGGCTGGTGCCAGGCGGTGTCGACGTCGTCTTCGAATGTGCGGGCGTGCGAGAGACCGTCGAGCAGTCGATGCGGCTGGCCCGCGCCGGTGGCACGGTCGTCATCGTCGGCGTGACGCCGCAAGGCGTGAAAGCTGAATTCGAGCCGTTCGACCTGCTGTTCCGGGAACTGAAGGTGCTCGGTTCCTTCCTCAATCCCTACACCCATCGCCGTGCCGCCGAACTCATTGCTTCCGGCACGATCGAGATCGATAGGCTGATCTCCAGGCAGGTGTCGCTTGAAGAAGCGCCAGCGGTGATCGCCAATCCGCCGGCGCCCGGCGAGGTCAAGGTTCTGGTGGTGCCGCGCCGAGGCTGAAGCGCCGGTTTCGCCTCCGGTATATACAGAAAAGCTCCCTGAGCGGGTTCCGCCCAGAGAGCTTTTGAGCAGAAGTCCGGCCGACTACAGCTTGCCGTTGCGCTGCTGGACCATCATGAAGGTGTCGTAATTGTATTCGGCCACCTGCGCCCAGAGATAATGCTCCTTGCGGAAGCCCTTGATCGATTCCCAGATCTTCTTGAACGGGGCGTTGGAGGCTTCCATTTCGGTATAGACCTCGTTGGCCTTTTCGAAGCAGGCGGCCATGATCTCCTGGCTGAACGGGCGCAGTTTCGCGCCGCCGGCTACCAGTCGCTTCACCGCCGCAGGGTTCAGATAATCGTATTTCTGCAGCATGTTGGCGTCGGCCGCCTGCGCGGCAGTGTGCAGCAGCGACTTGTACGTCGGCGAAAGTTCTTCGTACTTCGCCTTGTTGAACATCAGGTGGACGGTCGGGCCGCCCTCCCACCAGCCGGGATAGTAATAATAGGGCGCGACCTTATAGAAGCCGAGCTTCTCGTCGTCATAGGGACCAACCCATTCGGCCGCGTCGATGGTGCCTTTCTCCAGCGCGGGATAGATATCACCGCCGGCGATCTGCTGCGGCACGACGCCGAGCTTCTGCACCACCTTGCCGGCAAAACCGCCGATTCGCATCTTGAGGCCGGAAAGGTCGGCCACCGTGTTGATTTCCTTGCGGAACCAGCCGCCCATCTGGACGCCGGTGTTGCCGCCCGGCAGGCCGAAAAGGCCTTGCGTGGCGAGAAACTCGTTGAACAGGTCGATGCCGCCGCCATGGTAGTGCCAGGCATTCATGCCGCGTGCGTTGAGCGAAAAGGGAACCGCCGCACCGAGCGCCCATGTCGGGTCCTTGCCCCAGTAATAATATGCCACCGTATGACAGGCCTCGACCGTGCCGGCCGTGGTGGCGTCGGCGGCCTGCAGGCCAGGCACCAGCTCACCGGCAGCAAAAACCTGAATCTGGAAATTGCCGTCGGTGGCTTCCGACAGCATCTTCGAGAACACCTCGGCGCCGCCATAGATGGTATCGAGCGACTTCGGGAAGGACGACGCCAGCCGCCATGTCACCTTGGGATTGGACTGGGCGATTGCAGGCGCTGCCAGCGTGGCCGCCGCCGCGGCGGCACCGACGCCGGTGACACCGGCCTTGCGAATGAATGAACGACGATCCATGAACTTCCTCCCTTTTGGATCAACAGGCCGACGTCAGGAAATCCTCGGTTTCCCTGTCGGTTCGTTCGAGACAATACACGGGCAAGAAGTCGAGTCCAGCAGGCCGACCCGATTTGACGGCGAAGCCCGGCTGCCCTGCAACTATAGTCTAACAGGCCGTTTCGTGGCCCATGCGACACGCCGAAACTTGGCATGGAAAAACAACCGGGGATCGCCTATTTTAGCGGCAGGTATCCCTTGCCCAGATGGAACACAGAGCAAAAATGCATCAGCCGCTCGTCGCCATATCGACCGACGTCCGTCAGTTCGACAACTACACCTGGCACGCCGCCCCACAACAATATCTGGAAGCGGCGGTCACCGGCGCCGGCGTGTTTCCGGTGCTGGTGCCATCGTTCGGCGACCGGCTCGATTTCGACGAACTTCTATCGTCGGTCGACGGCGTCATGGTCACCGGCTCGAAATCCAATGTGCATCCCTCGCTCTATGGCGGCGACGCCAGCGAAGCCAATGGCCCCTATGATCCGGCGCGCGACGCCACGACGCTGCCGCTGATCCGCCGGGCGATCGAACGCGGCGTGCCGCTGCTCGCCATCTGCCGCGGCATCCAGGAATTGAACGTGGCGCTGGGCGGCACGCTCGGCACCGAGATCCAGGAGCGCGAGGGCTCGCTCGACCACCGCGCGCCGGTGAGCGATAAGCAGGACGAACGCTTCGCCATCCACCAGACCATTTCGATCAAACCTGACAGTTGCCTGGCCGGTGTGTTCGGTGCCGGCGACATCAAGGTCAATTCGTTGCACCGCCAAGCCATCGACCGGCTCGGCTCGAAGCTGCAGGTCGAGGCCGTCGCCACCGACGGCACGGTCGAGGCGGTTTCGGTGCGCGACGCCCGCGCCTTCGCCGTCGGCGTGCAATGGCACCCGGAATACTGGGTCAAGTCGGACAGCAATTCGGTGAAGATATTCCGGGCCTTCGGCGATGCGGTCAGGGGCCACGCCCTGATCCGCCAGGCAGCGCGTACGGCGGCAGAGTAAACGACCGGGTCCGCCCCCTGGCGCGAACCCGCGATCAGAACTTATAGCTGACGCCGAAGCGTACGGTTTGAGTCGTCACGTCGGTTGGGTAAAGCCAGGAACTGTCGGTCGCTGGATTGTCGGAGAACGTGCCAAAATCGCTGTAGCGATACTCGACCCGCGTCGTCCAGTTTTGCGCGAAGGCATATTCGATACCAGCGCCCACAGTCCAACCTGCCTTTGTGTTGGACGAGCTATCCGTCGTGGTGCCGTCGTCATATTTGGTATCGAAGTGAGCGACTGCGAGACCGCCCGTACCGTACAGGAGAGCCGGTCCCACCGCATAGCCAAGACGTGCGCGCAACGAGCCCTGAACGTCGATTTTGGTTTTGATATTGCCCGCATACGCGGAATCCACGGAGCCGCCCGCTCCCGAGGCTTCGAGATCGGCCTCGACGCCAAGAACGATCGAATTGAAGGCCTGATTGTAGCCGGCGTGGATACCTCCAATCACTCCGTCGGACTTCCACGCGTCAGCCCAATCGGAACTGCCGTCGTCGATATTGACGTCGTGGCTATCGACGTGCCCCCAATTGTATCCAAGCTGCGCGCCCACATAGTAGCCACTCCATTCGTAAGCCACCGGAGCTTCGACAAGCGCGTCGGCAGCGAAAGCGCCACCCGAAAGGGCGACAAGCATGGTGGATGCGAGAAGGATGGATTTCACGTTAGGCCCCCAATTGAATGGTGCATAACGATCTATCTTCGTTTGTATCGCAAGATGCTAAAATAGCGTGGAACTTCTTTTCGCAATCGGCGTGGCAGAACGGCCACTATGATTGGCTGGCTAAACCGCCATGGCGGTGCGATACCTGCCCTTTGTAGCGGCAGAATAGGCCGCTGGGCATTAATAGCTATTCAGCGACAGCAACGGTAGCGCCGGGGCATAAGATTCGTAGCCGTCGCCATCGGCAGCCGCGAAGGTGACGATCGGATCGACGCCGTTGGCGCTGAAGGCGACCGTGCCGTCGTTTTGCTCGCGCCAGAACTTCGCCTGCTCTATGCCGGGCAAGAGCCGGCGGCATTTCGGAGCAACGGTGACCAGCGACAAACCGTCCGAAATTTCGGCCCCGCGGCTGACTGCACAGACCGCCTCATCGCCATTGGCGACCAGCCTGTAGCTGTTGGACGGGGCGGCCTCGTTGGCCACGCTTTCTCGGCTGCCGCCATGAAACAGCTGAATGCCGCCAAACAGCGCTGCGGCAGCGATCAATGCGGAAAGTGCTTTCATCATTTTTCATCCACGTACACGGACAGGTTGAACAATGATTCCAAATGGTTAAGCTGACGTTAATAAATGTGGCGGCCACCGATCAGTTTCTAGCCTTGACTTCTGCTGTCTCGGGGACCGGCGTCAACGGCCGACGCTCGGTGAACCAGGACACCAGATTGTCGACGCACAGATCCGCCATGGCGCGGCGGGTGTGGTCCGAGGCCGAGCCGACATGCGGCAGCAGCGAGGTGTTGGGCGCGTTGAGCAGCGCCTTGGGCACGTTCGGTTCGTCGGCAAAGACGTCGAGGCCGGCGGCGGCGATGGTGCCGGTGACAAGGGCTGCCGCAAGCGCTGCTTCGTTGACAGTGCTGCCACGGCCGATGTTGACGAAGACGCCGTTGGCGCCAAGTGCCGACAGGATTTCGGCATTGACCGCCTTCTCCGTCGAGGCGCCCCCCGGCGCGACCGAAATCAGCGTATCGACGGCTTCTGCAAGCCCTTTCAGGGTCGCATGATACTGGTAGGAAAGACCTTCGACACGGCGCCGGTTGTGGTAGGCGACCGGCAAGCCAAAAGCTTCCAGACGCCGGGCGATGGCCTGCCCGATGCGGCCCATGCCGAAAATACCCACACTGCGCCCGCGCAAGGTCAGCCGGCTCAGCGGATAGTTGCCGTTGCGCAGCCAGCTGCCGTCGCGCAGCCAGGTTTCGGCGCGCGGCAGGTCGCGGATGGTGTTGATCAACAGCCCGATCGTGGTGTCGGCGACCTCCTCGGTCAACACGTCGGGCGTGTTGGTGACCATGATGTTCTTCGCTCGGGCATGGCTGACATCGACCGAATCATAGCCGACGCCGAAGGAGGCGATGAGCTCGAGGTTGGGCAATGCATCCATCATCGCCGCGTGGATGCCGGCAAACGAAGCGATGCCGCGCACATCGCTGCGCATCTCGTCGGTGATGAGGGACGGATCGGCGCGTTCTATTCTGACACGCCTGAACGTACGGTTGATGCGGTCGACCGCATGGTCGTTGAAATCGCCCGGCACCAGGATGGCGACGGTCTGCAACTGTTCGGCCTTGGTCATGCACGCTCCACCGGCTTGCCGGTCGACTGACGCACATGCAGTTCCGGCTTGATCAATTCCTGCGAGGGCCGCACCGTCTGGCCGTTGAGCTTGTCGAGCAACGCGCTGGCGGCGCGGCGGCCAACCTCGCGCTGGCCGTTCCAGACGGTGGTCAGGGCCGGCGTCGCGATCGCCGCCTCTTCGAGGTCGTCATAGCCGGTAACGGAGATGTCGATGCCGGGCACAAGGCCGGCACGGGCAATGCCGTTCATCAGGCCGATGGCGACAAGGTCGTTCCAGCAGCAGGCAGCCGTCGGTCTGTCCTTCAGCGCCAGGAACTGTCCGGCGGCCTCGAAGCCGGCCTGCTTGGTGCGTGGGCCGGCGATGCGCCATGACGGCCTGACTTCCAGCCCGGCCGCCTCCATCGCGTTGACATAGCCCTGGTAGCGGTCACGGCCGGTCGAGGTCTGGTCGGTGCCGCCGATCATGGCGATGCGCTTGTGGCCGAGCGAGATCAGATGGTTGGTGGCGAGGCCTGTTCCATAAGAGTCGTCGCCGCGAAAGACCGGCACGTCGGCACCCTCGACGGTGCGCGCGATCAGCACAGCCGGCAGGCCGTTCTCCTCGGCCATCAGGATGTCGGAAGCCGGCGTGCCGATGGCCGGCGACATGATGACGCCGTCGGCGCCGAGCTGTAAAAGCGTGTCGATGAAGGTGCGCTGCTTTTCGAGCTGATCGTAATGATTGGACAGGATGAAGGTTTGACGGCTGCGGTCGAGCTCGCTTTCGATTGAGCGCAGGATCTCGGCGAAGAATGGGTTCATGATGTCGTGGACGACGACGCCGACAATGCCGGAACGCGAGGTGCGCAGGCTGGCGGCGCGTCGGTTATAGATATAGCCGATGGCGCGGGCATGTTCCTTGATGCGGTCACGCGTGGTACCGGCAACCAGAGGGCTGTCGCGCAGCGCCAGCGAGACCGTAGCCGTGGACACGCCGAGCGCATCCGCGATCGTCGAAAGCTTGATTTTTTGTGCCAGCGACGTGTGCTCCCCGGACCTGAATTTCCAGACCTAAACTGTTTAAAGGCGGCGTTATGCCACCGATCGGGGGCAAATCAAAGTTTTTTTGCCAACGCCTCGGCCTCGACATCCGAGGCCGCGCGGCTCCGCAGCCGAAGCCTATGCTCGCGATGGACGATGTAGAGACCGCTGGCGACGATGATGGCGGCGCCGACCAATGTCCAGCGGTCGGGAAACTGCTTGAAGACGATCCAGCCGGAAATGATCATCCACACCATCTGCGAATAGGGATAGGGCGCCAAAGCCGTGGTTGTCGCCAGCCGGTAGGCCTGGACCAGCAGCCAGTGACCGACGCCGCCGAACACGCCGAGCATCAGCAGCACGAACCAGTGCCAACCGTCATGCGGCAGGGAAAACGAAAACGGCAGCAGGGGCAGAAGCAACAGCGCCGGCGCCAACGCCGAAAACAGGATGAGGCTCTCCGATGTCTCGGTCGCCGACATGCGGCGCGTCATGATGACGTAGAAGCAGTTCGACAGCATCGAGCCGAGCGCGAAGAGATGTCCGATGCCGAAAACGCCGACGCCCGGCCGGGTGATGATGAGGACGCCGGCAAAGGCCGCCAGGATGGCCAGCCAGCGCCGCCAGCCGGCCCACTCGCCAAGCAGCGGACCGGCCAGTGCCGTGATCACCATCGGCCCGAAGAAATAGATCGAGGTGGTCTCGGCCAGTTGCAGGGATTTGAGCGCCAGGACATTAAATATGGTCGATCCGAACAGGAACGCCCCGCGCAGGATATGCGCCGGCAGGTTGACCGGACGAAACCGCACCGGTTGGCGCCAGCCGCGCAGCAGCGCGCCGACCAGCACGACATGCACGGCAAAGCGCACCCAGGCAACGACCAGCACGGAAACGCCGGCAAGGACGAGGTATTTGCTTGATGTGTCGAGGAAGGTGAAGAAGACATAGGTGGAAAGCATGCACACGATCGCCACCGGGGGCGTCGCGCTTTCTACATGTCTTTGGGGAGCACTCACTTGCAGGCCGGGTGGGAAGCTGGGCTGGAGCCCACCTTTGCGGGAATTGCCGGCTCCCGGCAAGCCAATTGTCGACTGCCGCGACATGAAAGCCTGCTGGCACAACAAGAGCCGCCGGCAGGCGTAGTGCCTTGGCTAGGCGTGCATGCGGGCGCCCTTGGTGATTTTATCGACCAGCTTCTTGTCGGCGCGAAGCGCGATCCCGACCACCTTGGCGTCTTCAGGCGCGAATTCGGCGAAGACGGCACGGTTGGCCGCGTCAAAGCCGGTCGAAAACATTTCCTCGACATAGAGCGAGGTGGTCACGCCGCGCTCCAGCGTGCGCCGGTGGATGGTGCCCAGCGTCGTCTGGTCGGCGGACAAAACGATGACCGGCTGGATCGACAGCGGGTTGTAGAGATTGCCGGCGCGGTCGCGATAGGGTTCACCGATGATATCGGGAAACTGCGCGACGATGCCGCTGGTCAGGAAAGCGGTGACGTTGAGTTTCTGCCAGACCGGCAGATCTTCCCTGAGCACGATTGCAAATTTCGTATCGAACATGAGACATTGGCCATTCGGTTTGTGCCCCAATGCGAGGCTGAAGGAGTCGATGTCGCACGATCTAGACAGCCAGGCCTTCAAGGGTCTTGGACGTTTGTGCATCGATGCGGCGGAAAACCGTATCATCTCCGCCCCCGATCCCGCAGGCATGGAGCGGATCGAGGCGCGCTTCCATGGCAGCGCGTTCGACCTGCATCGCCACGACACCTATGCGATCGGGGTGACGCTGCACGGTGTGCAGACGTTTCGCTATCTCGGCGCTGCGCGCCACAGCCTTCCGGGCCAGATCATCGTGCTGCATCCCGACGAGTTGCACGACGGCGGCGCCGGCACCGAGGACGGACTGCGCTACCGAATGCTCTATCTGGAACCGTCGCTGATGCTCGACTGCCTTGGCGGCGCGTCGCTGCCTTTTGTCAGGGATGGCGTGGTGGCGGACGCCGCCTTCTGCGCAACGCTGCTTTCGGCGCTGGGTCCGCTGGAGCAGGAACTCGACGAGTTGTTCGTCGACGACTTCCTGACGCAACTGATGCAAAGCCTGATCCGGCATGGCGGCCAGTCGGCGAAGCCGATGACCAGGACGGCGTGGCGGGCGGCTGCGCTGGCGCGCGACTATCTCACGGAAAACCTGAACCGGCCGGTGCGTTCCGGCGAGCTGGAAGCTGTAACCGGGCTTGATCGCTATGCCTTGTCACGGCATTTCCGTGCCGCTTTCTCCACCAGTCCACATCGCTTCCTGGTGATGCGCCGGCTTCAGCGGGCGCGGCGGATGATCGCCGCCGGCGAACCGTTGGCACAGATCGCGGTCGAAGCCGGCTTCAGCGACCAGAGCCATTTCATCAGGCAATTCAAGAAGGCGTTCGGCATGACACCGGGACGCTGGTCGTCGCTGATCCAGGGCTCTGCCGCGGCGGCTTGATCGCCTGCCGCGACAATCCGCCGGTCAGTCGTCCGATTCGGCGTCGTCGTCGATGAGCACCAGTTCCTCGTTCGAGAGGTTGGCCTCGATGCGGGCAAGCAGTTTGAACAGCGACTTCTGGTCCTTCTTGTCGAGGCCCTTCAGCGCCTGCTTTTCGGTCTTCTTCACCGATTTCTCGATGGCGTGGATGATATCGCGGCCGGTATCGGTGAGGAAAATATGCGCCTGACGGGCGTCTGCCGAGGAGGCGCGTTTTTCCAGAAAACCCTGGGCTTGCAGCCGGTTGATTGTCTTGGTGATGGTGGGTGGGCGCACGCCGAGGCGTCCGGCAAGATTGCCCGGCGTCTGGCCGTCCTCACGGTCGAGCGCCAGCATGATCTGATCCTGGCCGGCATAGAAGCCGTGCGCCAGAAGCCGGGCCGCCAGCGCCGTTCTTGCCAGCCTTGCCGCCGAATGCAGCCGGCTCATTGTCGCAGTCTTATCCGCCTTGGCCATCGTCATCCCTCTTCGGCCGTACCGGTGCGGGCAGCATAGAGGCAGCCGGCCGGTTGGCAATCGACGATGAAAAAGATTCCGGAGCTTCAAACAGCTTTGCCGGCAAGCATTGTGGTGTCCGCCGTGGCTAATGCCAGATGTTTATTTCAGTTAGATGACAAACGAATTCCCAGCCGGAATTTTCGCCGCGAGCAAAGTGATGGAGTGACCGCCGCTCAGCCGGACTTCACCGCGATGATCATCAGCGCCTGATAGGCATCCTCCAGCTCGCGCAGCGCAGCCTGCGATTGCGGTCCGGCCCGCCTGGCTATGCCGTCCGCGGCATTCGAGGTGTCGCGCTCGCCCGACCGGTCGTTGTAGGGCGCGACCGTGGTGAATATCTGCTCGCTGAGGCTGTCGGGGAAGAACAACTGTCCGGTCATCACCGAACTGTCGTTAGGGAATATCTTGAAATGGATATGGGTGGTGCGGCCGCGATACCAGCCGGGATAGATGGTGGCGAAGGAAACGATGCCGCTTGCATCGGTCTTCTGCCAACCACGCAGGAAGGTCTGGCCCGACGTGTCGCCGCCGCGGCCGTCACCCTGTCCGGGATAGCCGGAATAGGCGCCTTGCGCGTCGCAATGCCAGATGTCGACGCGGGCGCCGACAAGCGGGCGGCAGGCCGCGTCGACGACCTGCAGCCGGACGTCAAGGGCAATACCTTTCTTGCCTTCGGTGACATCGGCGCGTTCTAGCTTCGGATCGAAATAGAAAGGTCCCTCGGTCGCCTCGGGCGTGATGGTGCAGACACCGGCGCCGTTTTCGAACAAGGCCAGTCCGGCATAGGGTGAAGTCTGGTCTGCTATCGCGGCGGCGGGCAGGAAGGCACCACCGCCGGCGGTGACCGCGATCAAACCGAGCGCCTGGCGCCGGCTCATTGAGAACGAGGATGGCTTGCCGGACATATCTTGCCTCTCGAATTGGCATCTGTCGCCCTGATCTAGGCGATCACAACGGCTTTCGCCAACGATTCGGCAATGCAGCAAGCCGGTTTGGCCCATCGGTTTGCCCCGTGCAAAAGCCCGGCGCACATCCTATATGGAGCCGACATTCCCTTTTCTCAGGCCGAATTTCCGAGGCCCAGATAATTCGAGGCAAGCCATGAGCGACGCACAGACGCAGATCCCCGTAACCGTTCTCACCGGCTATCTCGGTGCCGGCAAGACGACGCTGCTCAACCGCATCCTGTCGGAAAACCACGGCAGGCGCTACGCCGTCATCGTCAACGAGTTCGGCGAAATCGGCATCGACAACGACCTGATCGTGGAATCCGACGAGGAAATCTACGAGATGAACAATGGCTGCGTCTGCTGCACGGTGCGCGGCGACCTGATCCGTGTCGTCGAGGGCCTGATGCGCCGACCCGGCCGCTTCGATGCCATCGTCGTCGAGACCACCGGGCTCGCCGATCCGGTGCCGGTGGCGCAGACCTTCTTCATGGATGACGACGTGCGCTCCAAGACCAGGCTCGACGCGGTGGTGGCGCTGGTCGACGCCAAGCACCTGCCGCTGCGGCTCAAGGATTCCAGGGAAGCCGAGGACCAGATCGCCTTCGCCGACGTCGTCGTGCTCAACAAGACCGACCTCGTCACATCAGAAGAGCTCGCCAAGGTCGAGGCGACGATCCGCGCCATCAATCCGGCGGCGAAGATCCACCGCACGACCCGAGCCGGCGTCGCCCTGACCGAGGTGCTCGATCGCGGCGCTTTCGACCTGTCGAGGGCGCTGGAAAACGATCCACACTTCCTCGAAGCGCATGACGATCACGATCATCATGACCACGACCATGACGGCCACGATCACCACCACCATGATCATGACGGGCACCACCATCATGCGCATGCTTCCGACATCCATGACGTGACGGTGCAATCGGTGTCGCTGCGCGGCGGCGAGATGGACCCGAAGAAATTCTTCCCATGGATCGAGAAGATCACCCAGATGGAAGGCCCCAACATCCTGCGGCTGAAGGGCATCATCGCGCTCAAGGGCGATGATGAGCGCTATGTCATCCAGGGCGTGCACATGATCATCGAGGGCGATCACCAGCGCGCCTGGAAGGACGGCGAGAAGCATGAGAGCCGGCTGGTGTTCATCGGCAGGGAACTCGACGCCGAGCGGCTGAAGAAGAGTTTTGACGCCTGCCAGGCGGCTTGATTTCCAGACTTTATAGCGCTAGCGCTGCCCCTCCTTCCTTCTCCCCTTGTGGGAGAAGGTGGCCGGGCGAAGCTCGGTCGGATGAGGGGGGTTCCAGCTTGGCGCTGACGGAGATCCGTCACCCACCCCTCAACCGTCTCGGTGCTGCGCGCCGATCCACCTTCTTCCACAAGGGGAGAAGGCCGGCCGCACCCAGCCGCGCTGGCGACCCAGCGAGGTTAGACGACCAGCATAAATCTCGAATGGAATAATCTCCCATGCCGACCGTCGCCCCGCTTGATCTCGAAGGCCACTGCATCGCCGCCGTCTTTCTCGGCGACGTGCCGCATTTCGCGATGGCCGACGGCGCCGTCCATCGGCTCGACCATGGCCACAAGACAGTTCAGGCCAATGACGGGGTGCTCGCCGCCTTCCATGATGCGGCCAATGACCGGCTGATCACCGGCGGCGAGGACGGCAAGGTGTTTGCCGTGAAGGTGGGCGGCGAGGTCACGGAACTGGCAAGCGCGGCCAAGAAGTGGATCACCAGCGTTGCCGCCGGGCCGCAAGGCGCCATCGCCTATGCCTCAGGCAAGACCGCCTTCGTGCGCTTCGCCGACGGCAAGACGAGGGAATTCGTCCATCCGCGTTCGGTCGAGGGGCTGGCCTTTTCGCCCAAGGGCATGCGCTTCGGTGTCGCCCGCTACAATGGCGCGACGCTGCATTTCCCGGCCGCCGAGGGCAAGCCGGTGGAGCTTGAATGGGCCGGCGCCCACACCGGCATCACCTTCTCTCCCGATGGCGCCTTCCTCGTCACCACCATGCAGGAAAACGCATTGCACGGCTGGAAGCTCGCCGACGGCAAGCACATGCGCATGACCGGCTATCCCGGCAAGGTCAAAAGTCTGTCGTGGAGTGTGAAGGGCAAGTGGCTGGCGAGTTCCGGCGCGCCGGCGGCGATCGTCTGGCCGTTTTCAGGCAAGGATGGTCCCATGGGCAAGGCACCGCTGGAGCTCGGCACGCGCGGCAACGCCATGGTGACGGCTGTCGCCTGCCACCCGAGCCAGGATGTCGTTGCCGTCGGCTATGATGACGGGATGGTGATGGCGGTGCGTTTTGCCGACGCCAAGGAAGTGCTGTTGCGACGGCCGGGCAAGGGCGCCATCACCTCGATGATGTGGGACAAGGAAGAACGCCGGGTCGCCTTCGGTAGTGCCGCCGGCGATTGCGGCGTCATCGATATCACGGCCTGACCCCGCTCACTCCGCTCCGCACGACACCTTGCCGCTGATTTCAACCGGTTTGCCGTCCTGGTCCGTATCCGCCGCGGCGTCGTAGACGGCGAGCGTATAGCTCCCGTCGTAGACGCCTTCGTCGCTGGTCTTGGTCAGGATCGTCAGTTCGACCGAATTGATCTTTTGCGCGACCTCGTGCTCGCGATAGATGTTCAGCCGCAATTCCTTGCCGTCGAGCCAGTACTGCGTCAGGTTGGAATCCTCGAACACCGTCTTGCGCAGGCTGTCGCCGGCAGGCCGGCTCAGAATTTCGAGGTTGCCGCGAAAGTTGAAGGTCGGCCCGCCCATGCCTCTGGTGACGCCTGCCTCGACCTCGAATGTCGCCGCCGGGTCCTCGGTGGAGCACCAGATGCCACCCGACGCGAAGGCAGCGCCAGCCGACGACAGAAGCATTGCCACACACATGATCGTTCTCATTTTACCCCTCCACCTCAATTCCCGCTCATATTGGCGCTGACTTCGGCAGCACGGTCAAGCGCCGCCGCCAAAGGCTGAGCCAACGCAGGGCAGATGCGCGGCCAATTGCGGATGCGGACACGGATTGGCTAAGAGGGATCGACCAGAGGGGTTTTCATGCACAGCGACACGTCCAACACGTCCATCGGCGGCATCGGCCGCGACCGCATTGCCGATTTGCGCGAAACCGAGGGGGCAGCCTTCCGCAAGGCGCGGCCAAAATCGCAAGCCAAGATCGGCAACGGCCTGCCCGGCTTCTTCGGCGGCGTCCCGATGCACTGGATGAACGATTGGCCGACGCCGTTCCCGATCCTGGTCGACAACGCCAGGGGCGCGAACATCACCGACATCGACGGAAACAAGCTCGACGATTTCTGCCTTGGAGACACTGGCTCGATGTTCGGCCATTCGCCGCCACCGGTGGCTCGCGCCATCCGCCGGCAGGCCGGACGCGGCCTGACCTATATGCTGCCTTCGGAAGATGCGCTGGCCATCGGGCCGCTGCTGCAGCAGCGCTTCGGCCTGCCGTTCTGGCAGATCGCGACGACGGCGACCGACGCCAACCGCTTTGCATTGCGCGTTGCCCGTGCCGTCACCGGCCGCGAAAAAATCCTGGTCTTCAACGGCTGCTATCATGGCTCGGTCGACGAAACGATGGTGCGGCTGATCGACGGCAAGCCCGTCAACCGGCCAGGATTGGCGGGCGAGTTCCGCGACTTGACCCGCACGGCCAAGGTCATCGAGTTCAACGATGTTTCAGCACTCGAAGCCGCGCTTAGGGATAAGGACGTCGCCTGCGTCATCGCCGAGCCGGTGCTGACCAATTCCTGCATGGTGCTGGCCGATCCGGGCTACCATGACGCCCTGCGCAAACTGACACGCCAAACCGGCGCGCTGCTTCTGATCGACGAGACGCACACGATCTCGACCGGCCCCGGCGGCTACACGAGGAAATATGGTCTCGACCCGGACTTCTTCGTGCTGGGCAAGCCGATCGCCGGCGGCGTGCCGGCCAGTGTCTGGGGCATGAGCGACGACGTTGCCTCACGCTACGCGGATTACAACAGGACCAAGGAGCCGGGCTATTCCGGCATGGGCACGACACTCTCGGCCAACCCGCTGCAGTTCGCGGCGATGCGCGCCACGCTCGAAGAGGTGATGACGCAGGAAAACTACGACCGCATGGATCATCTGGCGCGGCGGCTCGATGCCGGGCTGACCGGCGTGATCGATCGCTATCGCCTGCCCTGGCATGTTTCCCGCGTCGGCGCTCGTGTCGAGTTCATCTGTGCGCCCGGTCCGCTGCGCAATGGCGCCGAGGCGGAAATGGCGCATGCACCGGAACTGGAGGCCGCCATCCATGTCGCGCTGGTCAATCGCGGCGTGCTGATCGCACCCTTCCACAACATGATGCTGATCTCGCCGGCGACCTCGGCTGCCCAGGTCAACCGGCTGATCACCGCCTTCGGCGCGGTTGCGGCGAAGCTTGCGGCATGAGACAAGCGGCGATGGACCACCCCAACGCCATGATAACCTCACCTTCGGGCTCGACACCTGCCGAGGCGCACGCCTTTCTCGATGCCCATCCCGAGATCGAGGCCTTCGATATCGTGCTGACCGATGCCAATGGCGTCGGCCGTGGCAAGATCGTGCGCCGGCATGAACTGAAGAGCATCTTCGAGGGCGGCCGCCATATGCCGATCTCGATCCTCGGCCTCGACATCACCGGCGAGGATGTGCACGAGACCGGACTGATCTGGACGACCGGTGATGGCGACCTTAGGGCATGGCCGATCCCCGGCACGCTGGTGCCGCTCTACGGTACGAGCCCGCCCCGCGGCCAGTTGCTGATGGCGATGTACATGCTCGACGGCCGGCCGATGTCGTCGGATCCGCGCCTGGCGCTGGCTCGGCAGGTGGAGATCCTGGCGGCCAAGGGTCTCTATCCCGCCGGCGCCTTCGAGCTCGAATTCTTCCTGCTGGCCAACGAACGCGACGCTGACGGCAAGGTGCAGCCGGCGCGCGCGGTGCTCGATGGCCGCGTCTCGGGCAAGACCGAAGTCTATTCGGTCGACCATCTGCACGGCATGGAGCCGCTGTTTTCCGACATCTATGCGGCGGCCAAGGCGCAAGGCATTCCGGCCGAGACGGTGATTTCCGAATATGCGCCCGGCCAGTACGAACTGACGCTGAACTACCGCAAGGATGTGATGCGGGCGGCCGACGATCTGGTCATGCTGAAGCGGCTGGTGCGGGCGCAGGCGCGCCGCCATGGCGTCACCGCCTGTTTCATGGCCAAGCCGATCGAGAAATATGCCGGCTCGGGCATGCATTTCCATGTTTCGCTGCAGGACAAGGCCGGCCGAAACGTCTTTGCCGAAGCTGGGGGCGAGAGCTGGTCGCTGCCGCTGCTGCAGGGGCTCGGCGGCCTGATCCAGACCATGGCGGAATCGATGCTGGTGTTTGCACCGCATGCCAATTCCTGGCGGCGTTTCGTCTCGCAATCCTATGCGCCGGTGGCGCCGACCTGGGGCGTCAACAACCGCTCGGTGGCGCTGCGTGTGCCGGCCGGCGACGCCAAGAACCGGCGCATCGAGCACCGGCCGTCCGGCGTCGACGCCAACCCTTATCTGATCGCCGCAACGGTGCTCGCCGGCATCATCAAGGGCATGGATGAAGGACTCGACCCCGGCCCTGAAACGACAGGCAACGGCTATGAGGCAGCGGTCACGCGCACAACCATGCCCGTCGACTGGCGCGCCGCGATCGAAGCGGCGCGGACGTCCAACTTCCTGAAGAACGCGCTCGGCGAAGACCTGCACAGGACCTTCGTGGCGATCAAGCAGTCCGAGTACCTGCGTGTGGCACGCACGGTCAGCGAGTTGGATTACCACCTCTATCTGCACGAGGTTTGATGGATTCATGATGGGCGGCGATCACTTTTTCGCCGCCTCCATCAAATGAGGTAGCGGATCTCCTGTTTAGAACATATCATGAACATATGAGTGCACTTACCGTCCGTGACAAGCTGGCGATCCTCTCCGACGCCGCCAAATACGATGCCTCCTGCGCCTCTTCCGGTGCGGCAAAAAAGGATTCGTTGAAATCCGGCGGCATCGGCTCCACCGAAGGCATGGGCATCTGTCATTCCTACGCGCCGGACGGCCGCTGCATTTCGCTCTTGAAAATCCTGCTGACCAATTTCTGCATCTACGATTGCAGCTATTGCATCAACCGCTCGTCCTCCAATGTGCGGCGCGCCCGTTTCACCATCGACGAGGTGGTGAAGCTGACTATGGATTTCTACCGGCGCAACTACATCGAAGGCCTGTTCCTGTCTTCAGGCGTCATCCGCTCGCCGGACGAGACCATGGGCGAGATGGTCGAGGTGGCACGCCGACTGCGCGTGGAGGAGAAGTTCTCCGGCTACATTCATCTGAAGACGATCCCGGAAAGTTCGGCCGAACTGATCGAGAAGGCAGGGCTTTATGCCGACCGGCTATCGATCAATGTCGAACTGCCGACCGACGAGGGTGTGAAGCGGTTGGCGCCCGAGAAGAAGCCGGAGACAATCCGGCTTTCCATGGCCAGGCTGCGCCAGAAGATGGAGGAGAAGGCCGAGCCTACCTTGAAAACCAAAAAGCGCGAACGCTTTGCGCCGGGTGGGCAGTCGACGCAGATGATCATCGGCGCCGACAAGACATCCGACGACGGCATCCTTCACACCAGCGCGCGGCTCTATGGCAGCTATCATCTGCGGCGCGTCTATTACTCGGCTTTCAGCCCCATTCCGGATTCGTCATCGTCGCTGCCCTTGCTGAAACCACCGCTGATGCGCGAGCACCGGCTCTATCAGGCCGACTGGCTGATGCGGTTCTATGGGTTTTCGCAGCCGGAAATCCTCGCCGGGAGCAGCGACGGCATGCTCGATCTCGCCATCGACCCGAAGCTCGCCTGGGCGCTGCGCAACCGGGGGCAGTTTCCGGTCGACATCAACCGCGCCGAACGCGAAGCGCTGCTGCGGGTGCCGGGTCTCGGCACCAAGGTGGTGGCAAAGATTTTGGAGACGCGCCGGCATCGGCGCATGCGGCTGGAGGATGTCGGGCGGATCTGCCAGTCGATTGCCAAGCTCAGGCCGTTCATCATCGCCGAAGGCTGGTCGCCTGGTGCGCTGACCGACAAGGCCGGCCTGCGCGACAGGATCGCCCCCTCCTGCGAACAATTATCGTTGTTCTGATGATGCAGCCAGCTGAACTTGATCTCGTCAGATACAGTGTGCGGCTCGATAGCGAGACGGATTTTGCCGGCTGGCGTGACGCGGCACGGCGGCTGGCCCTGAATGAGGTCAGGCCCGAGGAGGTCGGCTGGCGTGTCGCGCCGGGCTCTGATCAGGCAGAATTGCCTGAAGTGCCTGCGGGCGCGCAACTCGTCGTGCCGCGCGACTTCATCGGGCATGCCGAAACGGCGTTCTGCCATTCCGATCCCGGCCGGTTTGCCTTTCTCTACCGAATGCTTTGGCGATTGCGCGACGAGCCTAAACTACTGGAAATCGCGTCGGATCCCGACACCAGGCGGCTTGAGGCCATGGAAAAGGCGGTGCGGCGCGACAGCCACAAGATGCATGCCTTCGTACGCTTCCGTAAAATCGGCGACGGTGCCGATGAGCGTTATGTCGCCTGGTTCGAGCCGGATCATTTCATCGTCGAGCGCAACGCCGATTTCTTCGTCAGGCGTTTCACCGGCATGCGCTGGACGATCCTGACGCCCTACGCCTCCGCCGATTGGGATGGCGAAAGGCTGGCTATCGGACCGGGCGCGGCCAAGGGCGATGCGCCGGATCAGGACGACACCGAGGCGCTCTGGCGCACCTATTTCGAGAACATCTTCAATCCGGCGCGATTGAAGGTGAAGGCCATGCAGAAGGAGATGCCGAAGAAATATTGGCGGAACCTTCCCGAGGCTTCGCTCATTCCAGACATGATCGCAGGAGCGGACAAGGCCGCCAAGGACATGATTGCGAAGATGCCGACAACACCCGCGCCGCACCACGCCAAGGTGCAGGCACGGCATTGGCCGAAGCAGCCCGCCGAAGCACCGGAAGATGATGCAGACACGATTCCCGAGTTGCGTGAGGTAGCGAAAGGCTGCCGCCGCTGCCCGCTGTGGCGCGACGCGACGCAGACCGTCTTCGGTGAAGGCCCTGACAATGCCAAGGTGATCTTCGTCGGCGAACAGCCAGGCGATCAGGAGGATCTCGCCGGCAAACCTTTCGTTGGTCCGGCCGGCAAGGTGTTCGATGCGATCCTGGATGATGCCGGTGTCGATCGGCAAAAGGTCTATGTCACCAACGCGGTCAAGCACTTCAAGTTCGAGCCGCGCGGCAAGCGCCGCATCCACTCCAAGCCGAATTCCGGTGAGATTCAGGCCTGCCGCTGGTGGATCGACCAAGAATTCGAGCTGGTCAAGCCGAACCTCGCCGTGGCACTCGGCGCGACGGCGGCGATGTCGCTGCTCGGCAAGGCGATCCCGGTGACAAAGATGCGCGGACAAGTGATCGAGCGCGAGGACGGATTGCGCGTGTTCATCACCATCCATCCCTCCTTCATTCTGCGCATCCGCGAACCCGCGGACAAGGAGGCTGAACGCGAACGGTTCCTGCAGGATATGAAGCAGGTGAAGCGGCTGATGGCCGCCTGATCAGTCTGCTTTGCGCAATTCCGGACGGAAAACCGCTTCACACTTTTCCTGGAATTGCTTCAGCTACCTGATCAGAATTGCCCTGAGATCGTTGACATTCGTGCCGGTCGGGCCGGGTACAAAGAGATCGCCAACCGCGTTGAAGGCCGTCCAGGCATTGTTGCCGGCAAGCATGGCCTTGGCATCGACACCGGCCGAGCGCATGCGCGACACGGTCGAGCCATCGGCGAAGGCGCCGGCATTGTCTTCCGAACCGTCGATGCCATCGGTGTCGGCGGCCAATGCGTGGATGCCTTCGACGCCGTTGATGCCGATAGCAAAGGCGAGCAGGAATTCCGAATTGCGGCCGCCCTTGCCTTTTGCCCGTAGCGTGACGGTTGTCTCGCCGCCCGACAGGACCAACACCGGCTTCGAAAATGGTCGGTTGCGCGTCGCCACTTCACGCGCGATCGCGGCATGGACGCCGCCCACCTCGCGCGCTTCGCCCTCAATGGCATCGGAGAGGATAACGGCCTCGACACCCTGCCGTTTCGCTTCCGTAGCGGCGGCTTCCAGCGATACCCCGGCCGAAGCGATCAGATGCACCTCGTTGCGCGAAAAACGCTCGTCGTCCGGGCTTGGCGCATCGGCGGCCGGCGAATTGATATGCGCCATCACCGAGGCCGGCAGTTTCATGCGATAGGCCGATATCGAGGCCAGCGCGTCGGCGCGGCTGCCTGTATCCGGTACGGTTGGGCCGGAGGCGACCATTGCCGGATTGTCGCCGGGAATATCGGAGACGATCAGCGACACCACCCTGGCCGGCCATGCGGCCGCTGCCAGCCTGCCGCCCTTGATGGTGGAAAGGTGCTTGCGGATGGTGTTCATCGCCGCGATCGGCGCACCAGAGGCGAGCAGCGCCTCATTGACGGCGATCTCGTCGGCCAGCGTCAAGCCGCCGGCCGGCGACGGCAACAGCGCCGATCCGCCGCCGGAAATCAGCGCCACCACCAGGTCATCCTCAGTCAGATTCTGGACCTTGGCGAGCAGGCGCCGCGAGGCTTCCAGACCGGCAGCGTCCGGCACCGGATGAGCCGCCTCGATGATCTCGATGCGCTCGCAGGTCGCGCCATAGCCATAGCGGGTGACGACCAGCCCTTCGATGGGGCCGTCCCACGCTTTCTCGAACGCTGCCGCCATCTGCGCCGAGCCTTTGCCCGCGCCGATGACAATGGTGCGGCCCTTCGGCTTGGCCGGCAGATGATCCCGGATGGTTCGTTCCGGGTCGGCGGCGGCGATGGCGGCGTTGAAGATGGAGGTCAGGAATGCCTTGGGATCGAGCACGGTCATTCGGCGTCCCGAGGCAATGCCAGGCCGCGCTTGTCGACGCCCAAATGATCGCATAGCGCATCTACGACGACGCCGTGATCCTCGCGCTCCGGCAGTCCGGAGACGGCGATCACCCCGATGACGCCGGCGCCCTTGACGGTCACCGGAAAGCCACCGCCGGCCAGCACGTAGTCGGCAATATCCAGCCCTTCGCCGATCTTGAAGCTGCGGTCCGGGCGCTGCTGTTCCAACACCATACGATAGGTGCTTCTCAGGAACCGTTTGACCACATTGATCTTGCGCCGCGCCCAGTCGGGATTGGAAGCATTCGAGCCCGGCAGCGCAGCATAGAACAGCGGCCGGTCGAAGGTCCGGATATCGACGATGATTGGCAGGTTCCCGGCCAAAGCCCTATCGCGAATCGCGGTACCGATCTCAAAGGCAATGGCCTCGTCGAACTCCGAAAAGACGAGCGTGGCTTCCTGTCTTTTAATAGTTTCAATGTCGTCGGCCACTGTCTCGCTCCCGATGTCGTTGTTGGCTTTCGCCGACTATCGCGGCGCGGTCAAGACGTCAGGGGTCAGGCGCGCCCATCTGCTAGGACTATGTCCAGCGCCGCCTCGGCATGAAGTTGGGTGACGTCGAAAGCTGGCAATGGATAGTCGTCCAAAGCGGCCAACAGCGGAAGCTCGGTGCAACCTAAGATCACCGCCTGCGCGCCGCGCGCCTGGAGGTCTAATGCCATATCCATCAGCGCAGCCCTTGAGTCCTGCTTCACGATGCCCAACGTCAGCTCATCGATGATGATACTGTGCAAGGCTTCACGTTGTTGCTGCGGCGGTGTGAGGACTTCGAGGCCATGACGCTGGCGCAGACGTCCCGAGAAGAAATCCTGCTCCATCGTATATCGCGTTCCCAACAGCCCCACACGCGCGAAGCCCCGTAACTGAATGGCCTGCGCTGTGGCATCGGCGACATGCAGCAGTGGGACGGAAAGCTGAGCCTCCACTTGGTCGGCCACACGGTGTGCGGTGACTGAGGTGAGCATCACTAAATCGGCGCCGGCCCTTTCCAGGTTTCGCGCCGCTTCGGCTACCGTTTCAGCGAGATCATCCCAGCGTCCGAGCGCGGCCATCTCGTTCAGTCCGTCGAAATCCAACGTGAACAGGACCGACCTGGCATTGTGATGTCCGCCGAGGCGCCGATGCGCGGCCTGATTGAGCAGCCGATAGTAAATCGCGCTCGATTCCGAACTCATCCCGCCTACCATACCGATGAGTTTATTCTGACGGACGGTCATCGACGGGGCTCCCCTCGCACCTGCCGCTGCACTATAGCAGATCGCTCTTCGCTGCGCGCCCCGCGACATAGACCTCGCGCACGGTGCGGTCGTCGCCAAGCGTCTGCAGGAGAAACAGTTCCTGCGCCAGCGTCTCGACCGTTTCCATCCTGAGTCGCATCGCCGGCGTCGCCCTGGCGTCCAGCACGACGATGTCGGCATCGGTGCCCTCGTCCAGCGTGCCTATCTTTTCCGCCACCGACAGCGCCTCGGCATTGCCACGCGTCATCTGCCAGAAGGACTGGAACGGGTTGAGCTTCTCGCCGTTCAGCGCGATCACCTTGTAGCCTTCGTTCATGGTGCGCAGCATGGAGTAGTTGGTGCCGCCGCCGACATCGGTGGCGGCGGCGATGCGGATCGGCTTTTCGCGACGACGAAAGCGCTGATAGTCGAACAGGCCGGACCCAAGGAACAGGTTGGAGGTCGGACAGAACACCGCCACCGAGCCACTGTCGGAAAGCGCATTCGCTTCGCGCTCCGAGAGATGGATGCAGTGCCCGAACAGGCTCTTTTTGCCCAACAGCCCGTAGTGCTCGTAAACGTCGGTATAGTCACGCGACCACGGATAGAGTTGCTGCGTGAAGGCGATTTCGGCGTGGTTTTCCGACAGATGCGTCTGCATGTGCAGATCGGGATATTCCCGGCACAGCGCGCCCGCCATCTCCATCTGCTCCGGCGACGAGGTGATGGCGAAGCGCGGCGTGATGGCGTAGTGCTGCCGTCCTTTGCCATGCCATTCCTTGATCAGCGCCTTCGTGTCGTCATAACCGGATTGTGGTGTGTCGAGCACGCCGTCGGGCGCGTTGCGGTCCATCATCACCTTGCCGGCGATGTTGAGCATGTTGCGGTCATGCGACTCGGCGAAAAACGCCTCGGCCGAAGCCTTGTGCACCGAACAGTAGGCGGCAACCGTCGTGGTGCCATGGCGCACCATTTCGTCGAGGAACAGCCGCGCGATGCGGCGGCCGTGCTGGGCATTGGTGAACTTCGTCTCTTCCGGGAACGTGTAGGTGTTCAGCCAATCGAGCAGTTCTGCGCCATAGGACGCAATGATCTGCATCTGCGGAAAATGCGCATGGGCATCGATGAAGCCCGGCAACAGCAGATGCGGCCGGTGGTCGATTTTTTTCGCTACCTCGCCGGCTTGCTTTTCAACATCGGCATAGGTGCCCGCAGCGACGATCCGGCCGTCGCGGATCAGCAGGCCGCCGTCCTCCTCGTAGCGCCAGGCGGAATGATCGTCGATGGTTTGCGGCCAGCGCACAAAGGACAGCGTGCGGCCGCGCAGGAGTGTCGAGGTCATGCTATTTCCCCGCGCCTTCGAACCAGGCCACCAGCAGCGCCCGTTCCTTGTCGGTGATCTGCGAGACGTTTGCGGGCGGCATGGCGTGGCTGCGGCCGGCCTGCAGATAGATCTCGCGGGCGTGGTTGGCGATATCCGCGTCGGTGTCGAGCATCACGCCCTGCGGCGCATGATAGATGCCTTCGTAGACCGGCTCCGCCGCATGGCACATCGAGCAGCGGCCGAGCACGGTGTCGCGCACGGCCGGGAAATGCGCCGAAGCGACATAGATTTGCGCCGATGCCGATTCCCTGGGTTCGCCGGTCAGCACCTTCGGCGCGGTCGACAGCCAGATGATGACAATGAACAGGACGAGTGCCGCCATCCAGGTCCAGGTCGGATTGCCCTTGCGGGCATGGATCGAGTTGAAATAGTGCCGGATCAGCACGCCGATGATGAACACCAGCGAGGCGATGACCCAGTTGAACTCAGTGCCGAACGCCAGCGGATAGTGGTTCGACAGCATCAGGAACAGCACCGGCAGCGTCAGATAATTGTTGTGAAGCGAACGCTGCTTGGCGATCTTGCCATATTTCGGATCGGGCTTGCGGCCGGCGATGAGGTCGGCGACAACGATCTTCTGGTTTGGGATGATAACCATGAAGACATTGGCCGACATGATCGTGGCGGTGATGGCGCCCAGATGCAGGAAGGCGGCGCGGCCGGTGAACAGGTGCGTCAGCCCCCAGGCGATGAACACCAGCACGCAGTAGAGCACCAGCATCAGGCCGGTATCGCTTTTTGCCAGCGGCGAGCGGCACAGCAGATCATAGACCACCCAGCCGACGCCGATCGTTGCCAGCGACAGCAGGATGCCTGTAGGCACCGACATCGGCAGCACGTTGGGATCGATCAGGAACAGATCGGCTCCGGCGTAGTAGACGACGCACAGCATGGCGAAGCCGGACAGCCAGGTGGCGTAGGATTCCCATTTGAACCAGGTCAGGTGTTCCGGCATTTCGGCTGGTGCCACGAGATATTTCTGGATGTGGTAGAAGCCGCCGCCATGCACCTGCCATTCCTCACCGAAGGCGCCGACGGGCATGCCGGGACGCTGGCGCAGGCCGAGGTCGAGCGCGACGAAGTAGAAGGACGAGCCGATCCAGGCGATACCGGTGATGACGTGCAGCCAGCGCACGGCAAAACTCAGCCAGTCCCAGAAAATCGCGAAATCCATCATTGAAATCGTCCCTGCCGATTGGGCGACTTTACGGGTTGGAGCGCAAACGGAAAGAGGCGAGGTGCACGATGACTTTCAAAAAAAAATGGAAAATACTAGGGTAGTCACACGCAGCAGGATGGGAGCCGCCCGAAGGCGGCCTCAGGAAAGCCACTAAACCGCATGGCCTATCTCGACAACATTGCCGTCTTCGTTCGCGTGGTCGAACTCGGCAATCTGTCGGCGGCCGGGCGCGACATGCGGATTTCGCCGGCGGTCGCCTCCAACCGCATCAAGGAGTTGGAGAAGCACCTGGGCGTGCGTCTGTTCAACCGCACGACGCGGCAATTGATGCCGACCGAGCATGGCACGGTTTTTTACGGGGGCGCAAAGCAGGTGCTGGAGGCGATCACCGAAGCGGAAGCCGCGGTCTCGGCGCTTTCCGGTCAGCCGCGCGGCACCATCCGCGTCACCGCCCCCTTGGGCCTCGGCCGTCGGTTGGTGGCCTCGGGCATTCCCGATTTTCACGACAAATACCCAGACATCGAGGTGAGGCTGAGGCTTTCGGACCACAATGTCGACATCATGAAGGAAGGCATCGACGTCGCCTTCCGGCTCGGTATCATCGAGGATTCCAGCCTCAGGATGCGCGGCATCATGGAATGCGAGCGCGTGCTGGTGGCGGCGCCGAAATATCTCGAGGCGCGCGGCGAACCGATCGAGCCGCAGGAACTGATCGGCAAGAAGCACGACTGCCTGATGCTGCGTTATTCCGGCGCGCGCGAATATGTGTGGACGCTGCAGACCCCCACGGGCCCGCAGAAGTTCGAGGTACACGGACCCTACGACACCGACGATGGCGACGTGCTGACCGGCTGGGCGCTTTCAGGCCGCGGCATCATCAACAAGCCGCGCTTTGAGGTCGAGCCGTTCATCCGCGACCGGCGGCTGAAGGTGATCCTGAGCAGCACGCCGCCGACACCGGTGCAGTTCGCCGCCGTCTATCCGCACAAGAAGCTGCAGGATCCAAAAGTGCGGCTGCTGCTCGACTTCATGGCCGAGCGCTGCCAGCGACTGATCAACGATCTGCTAGCTGGGAAATAATGCTGGCCTCCACGTGCCCGGCGGTTGGCCCAGCGCCAGCGGTTGCCATCCCCTGAAGTGGCGAACATAGTTCGGGTGGTATTTCGTCTCGCAGGCACCATCGATGGACAGCGGCGCCACAATGCATCTTGCCGTTTCGCTGTTTCCGGGGATCGCCGATCCATCGCCGGAACCGGGATTCAGCCGCCTGACTGGTTTCGTGCAAAAGGCCGAAGCAGCGGGCCTGGACATGGTGCTGCTTGCCGATTCCGCACCGGCGTCCGGCGGCGGTGCCGCGAACAGCCCGATGCCCTTCGAAGCGACCACTTTGCTGGCCGCATTGGCGACTGTCACAAGCAGGATCGGACTGGTCGCCGCGGCATCGACCGTCGCCCACCAGCCATACAATCTGGCGCGCCGTTTCGCCTCGCTCGACATTATCAGCCATGGCCGCAGTGGCTGGAACGCAACCATGACGCAAGCGCCACGGGAAGCAGCCAATTTCAGCCGGGCCGAAGGATTTTCGCCTGACGATTTCCGCCGTCGCAGTGAGGAATATATCGGCATCGTGCAAGGTCTGTGGCGGGGCTGGGACGCGGACGCGATGCTGTTCGACCAGAGCGGCGGCCGCTTCCACGACCCCGAAAAGATGCATCTGCTCGACCACAAGGGCGGGTTCTTTTCCGTGCGCGGACCGCTGAACGTCGCCCGTTCGCCGCAGGATACGCCAGTGCTCGTCTTGTCGGACCTGAGCGAAGCCGACCTGGATATTGCCGCCCGCACCGCCGATGTCATCCTGCTGGATGGCGGACCGTTGGACGGCACGACAGAACGCTACGACGATATCCGGCGCCGTGTCACGGCGTGCGGACGCGATCCGGACGCTGTGAAAGTGCTGACGAACGTCGCGCCTACCGCCGATAGTAAGCCGGCTGCCCGCGCCGACAGGCTGGAAAAGGAATTCCGGGCGAGAGGCTGCGACGGGTTCAACATCCTGATGCCGGCACAGCTTTCAGCGCTCGACGATTTCGTCGATCTGGTTTTGCCGGAACTGAGGCAGCGTGGCCTGTTTCGAGAGAACTATCGCGGCACGACGTTGCGCTCGCATCTCGGGCTTGCCGGCGGAGGTGACCGATGACCGCTCGCCAGATGAAGCTCGGCGCCTTCCTGTGGGCGACAGGCCACCACATCGCGGCCTGGCGCCATCCCAAGGCACACGTCACCGCCGGCATAGACATCGATCATTACATCCAGCTGGCGCGCACGGCGGAGGCGGCGAAGTTCGACATGATCTTCTGCGAGGACGCCGCCGGCCTGCGCGAGGCCAATGTCGGCATCGCCAGCCAGACCTCGCGCTCGATCGGCTTCGAGCCGATCAGCCTGCTTTCGGCGCTCGCCGTCCAGACCAGCCGCATCGGCCTCGTCTCGACAGCCTCGACAAGCTACAACGAGCCCTATGGCCTGGCGCGAGCCTTCCTGTCGCTCGACCATCTGAGCGGCGGCAGGGCCGGCTGGAACCTGGTCACCTCGGCCAGCCCCGTCGAGGCCGCCAATTTCGGCTCGACCGGCCTCAAGCCCCATGCCGATCGCTATGAGCGCGCGCGCGAATTCGCCGAGGTGGTAACCGGGCTCTGGAACGGCAAGCTCGATGGCGCTTCTGGATCCGGACATGACGGCCAGAGCTTTTCGGTTCGCGACCCGCTCGATCTGCCGCGTTCGCCGCAGGGCGCGCCGGTGATGGTCCAGGCCGGCGCCTCGGATGTCGGCCGCGACCTTGCCGCCGGCACCGCCGATGTGGTGTTCACCGCGGCGCAGACCTTCGAGGAAGCGAAGGCCTTTTACGACGACCTCAAGGGACGTCTGGCGGCCTACGGGCGCGAGCCTGACGACATCAAGATCATGCCGGGCGTCGCGCCAGTGGTGGCGGAGACCGAAGCGGAGGCCCGTGAAAAATATGACGAATTACAGGCGCTGATCCCCGACGACGTCGGTGTGGCGCTGCTGTCCAGCTATCTCAGCATCTCCGATCTGTGGCGCTATCCGATCGACGGGCCGCTGCCGGACCTGCCGGAGAGCGAGGGGATGAAAAGCCGGCAGGCGCTGGTCATCGAGCAATCGCGCCGCGACGGCCTCTCTATCCGCGAGCTTGCCCGGCATTTCGCCGGCGCGCGTGGCCATTGGCGCATCGTCGGCACGGCGGCCCAGGTGGCCGATGAGTTGCAGGCGCGGTTCGAAGGCGGTGCCGTCGACGGCTTCAACGTCATGCCCTCTTATTTCCCCGGCGAACTCGATGCCTTTGCGATGCTCGTCGTGCCGGAATTGCAGCGACGCGGCCTGTTCCGCAAGGAGTACGAGGGCCGCACATTGCGCGACCAACTGGGTTTGAAACAGCCGGTTAACTGCGGCGCAGCCTAGCCTGCCATCACCCTGCCATGCGGAATTTGATGGTCGGCACTTGAGGTTGCGTTGTGACTGACCAGCGCCGTCATGATCTCGGCTGCCGCCAGCGCCGCGATGACCTGCGGGCGCTTGTCCTTGACCGTATCGCCGCCGATCGGCGAGACGAGGCGGGCAAACTCGGCCTCGCTGCCTGCCGCTGATTTCAGGAACCAGTTCCTGAACGTCGCTTTCTTGGTCTTCGAGCCGATCATGCCGACATAGGCGGTGTCGCCGCGCTTCAGCGCCTCGGCGACGATCAGGAAATCCAGCGCATGATCGTGGGTCAGGATGGCGAAGGCGGTGCCGGCGGGAGCGTTTCGCACCTCGGACTCGGGGATCGGCGTCAACCGCGGCTCGACGGTTTCCGGCATGCCTTCCAGTGCCTCGGCCCGCGTCTCGATGACGACGCAATGCACGGGGAGAAGTGCTATCGTCGACGCCAACGCCTGGCCGACATGGCCGCCGCCGAAGACGTAGACATATGGCAGGTGTGCCTCTTCGGCTTCCGCAACCGCAACCAGTTCGGCGGCAAGCGCGGCATCGACGAGCCGGATCAGCACTTCGACGCGCCCGCCGCAGCATTGGCCGATTTCCGGGCCTAGCGGGACGTCCAGGGTAGCGCAGACTTTGTCAACCTCGATGCGGGTTCCCCTCCCCCTCGAGGGGAGGGTGGCGGCGAAGCTGCCGGGTGGGGTCGGATCGACCGGGCTCAACGCCCTGGCGGTGCCTTCTGATAGGACCCCCTCTGTCGGCTTCGCCGACATCTCCCCCTCAAGGGGGGAGAAGAGCATCTGCCTGGCCTTGTCGATCGCCATGTATTCGAGCTGACCGCCGCCGATCGTGCCAAAGATCGCCGCCCGCGAGACGAGCATAAATGCGCCCTTCTCGCGTGGCGTCGAACCTTTTGTGCCAGCCACTTCGACCAGGGCAATCCAGTCGGCGCTGGCAAGGAAGTCTCTCAGGCTTTGCACTTTCGAATTCATCATTCGCATTCCCGTGCGGGAAATATAGGTTTTTTCGGCCCGGATTGCACGCATTGCCGACCTTGCGCCAGACTCAGGCGACGGCCTCTTTCTTCAGCCTCTCGATCGCCATCAGCACGCGCTCCGGTGTGGCGGGGGCATCGAGGCGCGGGCAAATCTTGTTGTCGGCGACACTGGCCACCGCATCCGACAGCGCATGCAGCACCGACATGCCGAGCGGGAACGGCGGCTCGCCGACCGCCTTGGAGCGGTGGATGGTCGGCTCGCCCGCTTCCGGCCAGTCGGCCAAGGTGACGTTGAAGATCTTCGGCCGATCGGAGGCGAGCGGGATCTTGTAGGTCGACGGCGCATGCGTGCGCAGCCGGCCCTTGGCGTCCCACCACAGTTCTTCCGTCGTCAGCCAGCCCATGCCCTGGATGAAGCCACCCTCGATCTGGCCGATGTCGATGGCTCGGTTCAGCGAGCGGCCGCAGTCGTGGAGAATATCGGTGCGCTCCACCATGTATTCTCCGGTCAGCGTGTCGACCGAGACTTCCGAACACGACGCGCCATAGGCGAAATAATAGAAGGGGCGGCCCTCACCCTTGTCGCGGTTCCAGTGGATTTTCGGCGTCTTGTAGAACCCCGCCGCCGACAGCTGGATGCGCGCCATATAGGCCTGCTTGACGAGGTCGGCGAAGGCAATTTCCTGGTTGCCAATGCGCACCCGGTTGGGCAGGAACAGCACCTGATCGCGCGGCACCTGGTATTTTTCGGCGGCGAAATCGGTCAGCCGATCCTTGATCTGGCGCGCGCCATTCTGCGCCGCCATGCCGTTGAGGTCGGAGCCGGACGACGCCGCCGTGGCCGAGGTGTTCGGCACCTTGCCGGTGGTGGTCGCGGTGATCTTGACCTGGTCGAGGTCGATCTGGAACTCTTCCGCCACCACCTGCGCCACCTTGACGTAGAGGCCCTGCCCCATCTCGGTCCCGCCATGGTTCAGATGCACCGAACCGTCGGTGTAGACATGCACCAGCGCGCCGGCCTGGTTGTAGTGGGTGGCGGTGAACGAGATGCCGAACTTGACCGGTGTCAGCGCCAGGCCGCGCTTGATGAAACGGCTGTTGGCGTTGAAGGCCGATATCTCACGCCGCCGCCGCGCATAGCTGGCGCTTTCCTCCAACTCGGCGACGATGCGCTGGATGATGTTGTCCTCGACCGTCTGGTGGTAGGGCGTGATGTTGCGGCCCCCCTCGCTATCACCACTGGTGCCGTAGAAATTCTTTTTGCGGATTTCGAGTGGATCCTTGCCGACGGCAAAGGCCACCTCGTCGATGACGCGCTCGGCGCCGACCATGCCTTGCGGGCCACCGAAACCCCGAAACGCGGTGTTCGACACGGTGTTGGTGTAGAGCGGCGCCGACTGGGCATGCACCGCTGGCCAGAAATAAGTGTTGTCGCAGTGGAACAGCGCGCGATCGGTCACCGGGCCGGAAAGGTCCGACGAAAAACCGCAGCGCGCCGCGAACATGAAATCGACGCCGAGGATATTGCCCTCGTCATCGAAGCCGACCTCGTAGTCGACGAGGAAATCATGACGCTTGCCGGTGGCGATCATGTCGTCGTCGCGGTCGGGCCGGATTTTCACGGCGCGATGGTGTTTCTTCGCGGCGATCGCGGCCAATGCGGCAAACTGGTTGCCCTGCGTCTCCTTGCCGCCGAAGCCGCCGCCCATGCGGCGGATTTCCACCGTGATGGCGTTGCTCGGCACGCCAAGCGCATGGCTGACCATATGCTGGACTTCGCTCGGATGCTGGGTCGAGGAATAGATGGTGACGTCCTGGTCCTCGCCCGGAATGGCCATGGCGATATGGCCTTCGAGGTAGAAGTGTTCCTGGCCGCCGACGCGCATTTTTCCTTTTAGCCGGCGCGGCGCCTGACGGATGGCTGTGGCGGCATCGCCGCGCTTCAGCGTCAGTGGCGGCGTGACGAGCTTGTCCTTCCTCGGATCAAGTTCCCCGATGTCGGTGACGAAGGGCAATTCCTTGTATTCGACCTTGGCCAACCTGGTGGCGCGACGCGCCTGCTCGCGCGTCTGCGCAATAACGCAGAAGATAGGCTGGCCGTAGAATTGCACCTTGCCGTCGGCCAACACCGGCTCGTCGTGGCGGCCGGTCGGCGAAATGTCGTTTTCGCCGGGCACGTCACTGGCCGTCAGCACGTCGACAACGCCGGGCGCTGTACGCACCACCGAGAGATCCATGCTGGCGATCGTGGCATGCGTGGCGGTGGAAAGCCCGAGGCAGCCATGCAGCGTGCCGGCCGGTTCCGGCATGTCGTCGATGTAGACGGCGGTGCCGCTGACATGCTTGTGCGCGGAATCGTGGCGCTGATCGGTGGCGACGCCGCCAGCGATCTTTTCAGCCTTGAGGTTGGGGGCAGCGTGCTTGTTCATCATGCCGCCTCGTGCCTTGAAACCTGGATCGGGTCCCTGGTGCCGCTGGTCTCGGCGAAGAAGCGCAACAAAAGGTTGCGCGCTGCCAGGGCGCGATACTCGGCCGAGGCCCGCATGTCGGTCAGAGGGGTGAAATCCCTGTCATATTCGGCCATCGCTGCCTCAACCGTCTGTTCGGTCCACGGCTTGCCGAGCAGCGCTTTTTCGACAGAAGACGCCCGCTTCGGCGTCGCCGCCATGCCGCCATAGGCGATGCGCACCTCCGCGACCGTGCCGTCTTTAGCCAGCGTCAGAAAAAAGGCGCCGAGGGCCGCGGTAATGTCCTCATCGCGGCGCTTGGTGATTTTGTGGACCGCGAATTTTGTGCCCTTGGCGGGAACAGGAACGTGCACCGCCTCCACGAATTCGCCCGGCTGCCGGTCCTGCTTGCCATAGGCGATGAAGAAATCCTCCAGCGCGATCGTGCGCTGCTTCTTGCCACGGCGCAGCGTCAGTTGCGCGCCGAGCGCTATCAAGGGCGGCGGCGTGTCGCCGATCGGCGAGCCGTTGGCGATGTTGCCGCCGATGGTGCCCATGTTGCGCACCTGTTCGCCGCCGATACGATCGAACAACGGCCCCAGCGCCGGGATACGCTTCGCCAATGTCGCGAAGGCATCAGTGTAGGTGACGCCCGCGCCGATCGAAATGATGCCGTTTTCTTCCGAGATGGTGGAAAGTCCGTCGAGATTGCCGATGAAAATGGCCGGCGAAATATCGCGCATGTGCTTGGTGACCCAGAGGCCGACATCGGTCGAGCCGGCGACGATGGTGGCGCCGGGTTCCTTGTCCAGCACGGCGGCGAAATCATCGACATCGGCCGGCACGACCAGCCGCGCCTTGGCCGAACCGATCTCGACCCGGGCGCCGTCATGCATGGCCTCGAGCCTCTCGGTGATCGCCTTGCGCTCCGCGGCCAGCGGATCCTCCGCCGCCTTACCGTAGCTGGAAATGGCATGCGCCGCGCGGATGATCGCCTCGTAGCCGGTGCAGCGGCAGAGATTGCCTTGCAAGGCCTTTTCGATATCCGCGTTCGACGGATTCGATGACTTCATCCACAGGCCATAGAGCGACATCACGAAGCCCGGCGTGCAGAAGCCGCATTGCGAGCCGTGGAAATCGACCATCGCCTGCTGCACCGGATGCAGTTGGCCTGATACGCCGCGCAGATGCTCGACGGTCACGACATGGGTGGCGTCCAACGAGCCGAGGAAACGGATGCAGCCATTGACGCTTTCATAGACCAGCCCGCCGGCCGAGAGCTTGCCGACCAACACGGTGCAGGCGCCGCAATCACCCTCGGCGCAGCCTTCCTTGGTGCCGCGCAGCGACCGCTCTAGCCGCAGCCAGTCGAGCAGGGTCGCGTCTGACGCCACCGACGAAAGCGCGACGTCCCTGCCGTTGAGGATGAAGCGGATTTCTTTGCGGATGCTGATTTTGGCCATGCCTCAGCTCCCCCTGTACGTCGAGTAGCCGTAGGGCGAGACCAGCAGCGGCACATGATAGTGCACGGGCTCGGCCATGCCGAAGCGGATCGGTATCACATCGAGAAAGGCCGGTTTCGGCAGGCTCGACCCCTGCTGGCGCAAATAATCGCCCGCGGCGAAGACCAGTTCGTATTCGCCGGTGCGGAACTCCGCGCCGGCGAGCAGCGGCTTGTCGCAACGGCCGTCGGCATTGGTGACAACGGTCTTCAAATGTGTCCGTGCCTTGCCGTCGAGGTGATAAAGCGCGATCGACAGTCCCGCCGCCGGCTTGCCGGTCGCCGTGTCGAGGACATGGGTCGTCAGACGCCCGCCATCGGCATTCGACGTTTCTGCCATTGGCCGCCTCCCATTTCCGGTACGAGCGAATTGGCCCGGTACGATCAAGTATCAACAGTGAATTGTGCGCCAATTAAAGGCGATGCATAAGTCCCGGTCGAGCGGAGTGCGACAAAAACACTTTCAAAAATTTTCGGGGGAATGCGAGAAGCGCCCTTTCGATACTCTGATCATACTTCGGGCCGTGCCCGGCGGGAGGGACGATGCGTTACAGCAGAGACATGCGCGGCTATGGAGCCAATCCGCCGGACCCGAAATGGCCTGGCGGCGCACATGTCGCCGTGCAGTTCGTCGTCAACTACGAGGAAGGCGGCGAGAACTGCATGCTGCATGGCGACAAGGCGTCCGAAGCCTTCCTGTCGGAAATCGTCGGCGCGGCACCCTGGGTGGGCCAGCGTCACTGGAACATGGAATCAATCTACGAATACGGTGCCCGCGCCGGCTTCTGGCGGCTGCTGCGGCTGTTCACCGAGTCGCAAGTGCCGATCACCTGCTACGGCGTCGCCACCGCACTCGCCCGTTCGCCGGATCAGGTGGCGGCCATGCAGGAAGCCGGCTGGGAGATCGCCTCGCACGGGCTGAGATGGATCGACTACCGCGACCACAGCGCCGAGGATGAGCGCCGCGACCTCGAGGCGGCGATCAAGCTGCATTACGAAGTGACCGGCGCGCGCCCGACCGGCTGGTATACGGGTCGCACATCGATCAACACAGTGCGGATTGTGGCAGAAGAAGGCGGTTTCGACTATGTGTCGGACACCTATGACGACGAGCTGCCCTACTGGTTCGAGCATGAGGGCGGCGCGCAGCTCATCATTCCCTATACGCTCGATGTCAACGACATGCGGTTCGCCACGCCGCAAGGTTTCAATTCGGGCGACCAGTTCTTTGCCTATTTGAAGGACAGCTTCGATACGCTCTATGCCGAGGGCCAGGCCGGCCGGCCGCGCATGATGAACATTGGCCTGCATTGCCGCCTCGTCGGGCGGCCGGGCCGGGTGGCGGCGCTGAAGCGCTTCGTCGACTATGTGAAGTCGCACGACAAGGTCTGGCTGGCGAGGCGCATCGACATCGCCAGGCACTGGCAAGAGGTCAATCCTTATCAACCGCCGGCGCTCCGCCCATCGAAGATGGAATTCGAGACCTTCGTCCACACGTTCGGCGGCGTGTTCGAGCATTCGCCCTGGATCGCCGAACGCGCCTATGAACTGGAACTGGGCCCGGCGCATGACACCTCAGGCGGTCTGCACAATGCGCTTTGCCGCATCTTCCGGTCCGCCAGCGAAACCGAGCGGCTTTCGGTGCTCAACGCCCATCCCGACCTTGCCGGCAAGCTGGCCAAGGCCAAACGGCTGACGGCGGAATCGACCAGGGAACAGGCCTCGGCCGGCCTCGACGCGCTGACCGACAAGGAGCGCGAACTGTTTTCCAAGCTGAACGCCGCCTACGTCACCACCTTCGGCTTCCCCTTCATCATCGCGGTGAAGGGCAAGACGAGGCAAGAAATCCTGGCGGAGTTCGAGGCGCGCATCGGCAACAATCGCGGCGTTGAATTCGAGACCGCCTGCAAACAGGTCGAGCGCATCGCACTGCTCCGCCTCAAGGACATGCTTCCGCAATAGGTTTGAACCCATGGATACGATCAGGATGCCCGAGCGAACCTATTACGCACCACATGGCGGCCTCCCCGGCCAGAGCGAGCTTCTGACCGGTCGCGCCGTCTTCACCCAGGCCTATGCCGTCATTCCTCGGGGTGTGATGCAGGATATCGTCACCAGTGCCTTGCCGTTCTGGGACGAGACCCGCGTCTGGATATTGTCGCGACCGCTGTCGGGTTTTGCCGAGACGTTCTCGCAATACATAGTCGAGGTTGCGCCAGGCGGCGGCAGCGACCGGCCGGAACCCGATGCCGGTGCCGAAGGCGCGCTGTTCGTGGTCGAAGGCGAGCTGACGGTTCTGCTTGAGGGCAAAAAGCATAGTTTAAGACCCGGCGGCTTTGCCTTCCTGCCGCCGGCCAGCGGCTGGAAGGTTCGCAACGAAGGCAAAGCCGATGTTCGCTTCCACTGGATTCGCAAGGCTTACGAGGCGGTCGACGGTCTCGATGTGCCGGAGGCCTTCTTCGCCAACGAACAGGAGATCGCGCCGACGCCGATGCCCGGCACCGAGGGCCGCTGGGCGACGACGCGTTTCGTCGATCCAGCCGATTTGCGCCACGACATGCACATGACCATCGTCACGCTTGAACCGGGTGCGGTCATTCCCTTCGCCGAGACCCATGTCATGGAGCACGGGCTCTATGTGCTGGAAGGCAAGGCGGTCTATCGCCTCAACCAGGACTGGGTCGAGGTCGAGGCCGGCGACTATATGTGGCTGCGCGCCTTCTGCCCGCAGGCCTGCTATGCCGGCGGCCCGGGCAAATTCCGCTATCTGCTCTACAAGGACGTCAACCGGCACGCCAAGCTCGGCGGCGCCGGTGTCCCTGGGCGGACGCCGTGACGCGGATCATTGCGCGGCCGCTGACCCGCGAGAGCTTTGCTCCGTTCGGCGACGTCATCGACATGGGCGGCGACAACCACTACCCGATCAATGGCGGCCGCGCGGAACGCTATCACGATCTGGCGACCGCCGAGGCGATCGGACCGAATGCCCGCGTGCTAATCTCGATGGTGCGCGGCACGCCTTACGAACTGCCGCTGAAGCTGAGCATGGTCGAGCGCCACCCCTTCGGCAGCCAGGCCTTCATCCCGCTGTCGCCGCGTCCATTCCTGGTCGTCGTCTGCCATGACGGCAAGCAAGGGCCTGATGAGCCGCATGCCTTCATCACCGCACCCAGCCAAGGCATCAATTACCGGCGCAATCTCTGGCATGGCGTGCTGACGCCGCTCGGCGAGCCTCAGGATTTCCTGATCGTCGACCGTGGCGGCGACGGCTCCAACCTCGAAGAGTTCCATTTCTCGCACGCCTACGAGATCCATCTCCCTTAATTTTTTGTGCGTGTCGTTACCCCAAACCCGGGGGCACTTTGGGCGACATGCGGCAGGAGACCCCCTGATGACGGATATTTCGCTGATCGACCGCCTGCTCGACGTTATCGAGCACGACATCGTGCCGAAGACGGCCGACGGCGTCACCCATGGCAACAAGCTGTTCGGCGCCGCGATCCTGCGCAAGGACGACCGGTCGCTGGTGCTGGCCGAAACCAACAACGAGATGGAAAACCCGCTCTGGCACGGCGAGGTGCACTGCCTGAAGCGCTTCTACGAAATGCCCAGGGCTGAACGCGTCGACACGAAAGACGCCATCTTCATCGCCACGCACGAACCCTGCTCGCTCTGCCTGTCGGCTATCACCTGGACCGGCTTCGACAATTTCTACTATCTGTTCAGCCACGAGGATTCGCGCGACAGCTTTGCCATCCCGCACGATCTGAAAATCCTGAAAGAGGTCTTCACCCTCGATCCCGGCGGTTACAACGCCGAAAACGCCTACTGGAAGAGCTTTTCCATTCGCCGGCTGGTGCGAGCTTTGCCCGAGGCCGAACGGCAACGGCTGGAAACACGTATCGGCGCGATTTCGGCGCGCTACGATGAGTTGTCCGGCGTCTATCAGGCGAATAAGGACGATAACGACATTCCGCTGAATTGACGCGGATTGACCAGCCGAATTCGTTGGCTGGCCCACGACGCGACCCCACCGGCTCCATCATCTGGCGATCCTGGAGCATGCCATGAAAACAGTCACCGAATTTTCCCGCAAGGTCGTCGAATTCCCGGACATGGGGATCGTCATGCCGGACGGCTGCCGGCTCTCGGCGCGGGTGTGGATGCCGGAGGATGCGGGCGACGATCCGGTGCCGGCGATCCTCGAACACCTGCCCTACCGCAAGCGCGACGGCACCATCTTTCGCGATCAGCTGACGCATCCCTATTTCGCCGGCCACGGCTATGCCTCGATCCGCGTCGACATGCGCGGCAATGGCGATTCCGAAGGGCTGATGGACGACGAGTATTCCGAGCAGGAATTGCAGGACGCCTGCGACGTCATCGCCTGGGCGGCAAGCCAGCCCTGGTGCAACGGCAATGTCGGCATGATGGGCATTTCCTGGGGCGGCTTCAACTGCCTGCAGGTGGCGGCCAAGCAGCCGCCGGCGCTGAAAGCCGTGATCAGCCTATGCTCGACCGTCGACCGCTATGCCGACGACATCCACTACAAGGGCGGCTGCCTGCTGATCGAGAACTTCGGCTGGGCCTCGACCATGCTGTCCTACTCGTCGCGGCCACCGGACCCGCTGCTGGCCGGCGACAACAGATGGCGCGATCTGTGGCTGACCCGGCTGGAGAACCAATCCTTCCTGGCGCCGCTGTGGCTGAAACACCAGCACCGTGATGCCTACTGGAAGCGCGGCTCGATCTGCGAGGATTTCTCCGCCGTCAAAGCCGCGGTGCTGTCGATCGGCGGCTGGCATGACGGCTACCGCAACACGGTCTCGCATCTGGCCAGCAACATCGAAGCCCCGGTCAAGGGCATTATCGGGCCATGGATCCACAAATACCCGCACTACGCAGGACCAAAACCCGCCATCGGCTTCCTGCAGGAGGCTCTGCGCTGGTGGGACCGCTGGCTGAAGGGTGTCGACACCGGTGTCGAGTCCGACCCGGCCTACCGCGCCTATGTCATGGACAGCGTGCGCCCAGCGCGCTGGCACCCCGAGCGGCCTGGCCGCTGGGTGGCGGAGCAGGAATGGCCATCGTCCAACATCAAGACGCAGACGGTCGATCTGATCCCCGCAACGGAAAAACCCGCCATCGTGGCCTCGCCGCAAAGCTGCGGCCTGGCCGGCGGCGAGTATTTTCCTTTCACCTTCGGCCCCGAACTGCCTGGCGATCAGCGCCCCGACGATGCCCTGTCGGCGTGTTTCGACCAGCCGGAACTCAGCGAGCCGATCGACATCGTCGGCGCCCCGGAGGTCGAGCTGCAGCTATCCTCTGATCGTACGCAGGCCAACATCGCGGTCCGGCTTTGCGATGTGCATCCCGACGGCGCCTCGGAGTTGATCTCCTATGGCGTACTCAATCTGACCCACCGCAATTCGCACGAATTTCCGGAGGCGCTGGTGCCGGGTGAAACCGTGTCTGCGCGCGTAGTGCTCGATCAATGCGCCTACCGCGTGCCTGCCGGCCACCACCTGCGCGTTGCCGTTTCGAACGCCTATTGGCCTGCCATCTGGCCGTCGCCGGAGCCGGTCCGTCTGACCTTGTCGGCGGCGACGCTCCGCTTGCCGCTGCGGCCGCTGGCGACAGACGACGAAGCGGCGTTCGCCGAGCCGGAAGGTGCCACTCCCTGGGCAACGGAGACGATCCGCGCCAGCAATTCCGAGCGCCATATCGATCGTGACGAAAAGACGGGAATCGTGACGCTTTCCATCGTTGATGATTTCGGCGAGGTGCGCGATCTCGCTCATGGCCTGGCCAATGGCAGCATCGCCCGCGAGACTTGGACGATCCACCCCGATGATCCGCTGTCGGCCTCGGGGAAGACGCACTGGACGCAGACCCTGTCGCGAAACGGATGGTCGGTACGCACCGAAACGACAGCCGAAATGCGGTCGGACGCGCAAAACTTCATCGTCAGCGCCAGAATCGAGGCCTATGAGGACGAAACGCTCGTCTTCGAGCGCAATTTCGAGGAGAAGGTGCCGCGCGCGCTTCTTTGAGCACCGAGTTCATTGGTCCAATTGCGACGTACGATTTACGCCACGGCATGTCGCATTCGGTCTTGCTTACCGCTTTCCCTTGCGGTCATTATTCTCCTCACAAGAAATAAGAAAAACGACCGCAGAGTCGAACCAACAGAGTGAGGAACTCAAAATGTCGAACGAACTGGAATTTCTTAGCCGGCGTGTCGCGTCGGGCAAACTGAGCCGTCGTGATTTTCTCGGCCGGGCGGCGGCGCTCGGTATCTCCGCGCCCTTCGCCAACTCGCTGCTTTCAAGCGCTGCACGCGCGGCAGGTCCGGTCAAGGGCGGTACACTGAAAGCCGGACTTGTCGGCGGCGAGTCCACCAACAGCCTTGATCCGGCACTGTTCATGACTCAGGTGCCGTTCGCCTTCGGCAAGATGTGGGGCGAATTGATCGTCGAGCTTTCGCCGGAAGGCAAGCTCGAGAACCGCATCGCCGAGGAGATCGGCTCGTCGGACGACGCCAAGGTGTGGACGCTGAAGATCCGCGACGGCGTCGAATTCCACAACGGCAAGACGGTGACCGCCGAGGATGTGGCCGCCACACTTGAGCGCCATTCCGACGAGAAGTCGAAATCCGGCGCGCTCGGCTACATGAAGGGCATCGAGACCATCAAGGCCAGCGGCAAGGAAGTCGTGCTGACCCTGAAGGAAGCCAATGCCGATCTGCCCTATTTGCTCAGCGACTACCACCTGATCGTCCAACCGAATGGCGGCAAGGACAAGGCCGACGCAGGCATCTCGGCCGGTCCTTACAAGGTCACGACCAATGAGCCCGGCGTGCGCCATGGCGGCGAGCGTTTCGCCAATTACTGGCAGGGCGACAAGATGGGCCACGCCGACCAGATCGAGATCATCGTCATCAATGATGCGACGGCGCGCACGGCCGCCCTGCAGGGCGGCCAGGTCAATATGATCAACCGCGTCGAGCCAAAGATCGTCGATCTGATCAAGCGCCTGCCGGGCGTCACCATCCGCAACCACGCGGGTCCCGGCCACTATGTCTTCATCGCGCATTGCAACACCGCACCCTTCGACAACAACGATCTGCGCATGGCGCTCAAGCTGGCCATCGACCGCGAAGAAATGCTCGACAAGATCCTGCGTGGCTACGGTTCGATCGGCAACGACTTCCCGATCAACGCTTCCTACCCGCTGTTCAGCGATATCGAGCAACGGAAATACGATCCCGACAAGGCCAAGTTCCACTTCAAGAAGTCGGGCCATGACGGGGCCGTGCTGCTACGGACTTCCGACGTCGCCTTCCCCGGCGCCGTGGATGCCGCGCAACTCTATCAGCAGAGCGCGGCCAAGGCCGGCATCAAATTGGAGATCAAACGCGAACCGGGCGACGGCTACTGGTCGGAAGTCTGGAACAAGCAGCCCTTCTGCGCCTCCTACTGGGGCGGCCGCTCGACGCAGGACCAGATGTACTCGACCGCCTATCTGTCGACGGCGGACTGGAACGACACGCGTTTCAAGCGCCCGGATTTCGACAAGATGGTGCTGGCGGCCCGGGCCGAACTTGACGAGACCAAGCGCAAGGCGATGTACCACGACATGGCTGTCATGGTCCGCGACGAAGGCGGCCTGATCCTGCCGATGTTCAACCAGTTCATCGACGCAACAGGCGCCAAGGTCGACGGCTGGGTCGACGATCCACATCAGGAGCTGATGAACGGTTACGCCTTGGCGAAGTGCTGGCTGCAGGCCTGAGCCGGCTTTGCGGATATGTCTTCACCCATCCTGAAACTGATTGCCCAGCGCATCGCGCTGGGCATTCTCCTCTTGTTGGCCGTTTCGGTCCTGATTTTCGCCGGCACGCAGATCCTGCCCGGCGATGTCGCGCAAGCCATTCTTGGGCAATCGGCGACACCGGAGTCGCTCGCCAATCTGCGCGAGCAGCTCGGCCTCAACGATCCGGCCTATATCAGGTATTTCCGCTGGCTCGGCGGGGTGGTGACAGGTGACCTGGGTACCGCCATGTCGAGCGGCCAGGATATCGCCACGTCGATCAAGGGACGGCTGTGGAACACGCTGTTTCTCGCCTTCTGGGCGGCGATCGTCGCCGTGCCGCTGGCGATCATTCTCGGCCTGATCGCGGTGCGCTACCGCAATGGCTGGGTCGACAAGCTGATCTCCGGGCTGGCGCTGGCCTCGACCTCCTTTCCCGAGTTCTTCATCGGCTATGTGCTGGTCTATTTCTTCGCCGTGAAATGGCAAATCTTCCCTGGCATCTCGACCGTCTATGACGGCATGCCTTTTGGCGAGCGCATGCAGGCGATCGCTCTGCCGGCGGCCGCGCTGACGCTGGTCGTGCTCGCCCACATGATGCGCATGACACGCGCGGCGATCCTCAATGTCATGCAGTCGGCCTATGTCGAGACGGCGGAACTGAAGGGCCTGTCGGCCTTCAACGTCATCCGCAAGCACGCCTTCCCCAATGCCATCGCGCCGATCATCAACGTCGTCATGCTCAACCTCGCCTACCTGATCGTCGGCGTCGTCGTGGTCGAGGTGATTTTCGTCTATCCGGGCATGGGGCAGTATCTGGTCGACCACGTCACCAAACGCGACGTGCCGGTGGTGCAGGCGGTCGGCCTGATCTTCGCCGCCGTTTATATCAGCCTGAATATCATTGCGGACATAGCGGCGATCGTCGCCAATCCGCGTCTCAGACATCCGAAATAGGGGGCGGATATGCTCGATATCAAACGCATCCCCCTCCCCGCGCTGATCGGGATCGTGCTGACGGCATTGTTCGTGCTGGCGGCGATCTTCGCCCCCTGGATCGCGCCGCACGGCAATGGCGAAATCGTCGGCGACGTCTGGGAACCGATGTCGGCTGCCCATTTGCTGGGCACCGACAATCTCGGCCGCGATCTTCTGTCTCGCATGATCTACGGCGCCCGCATCACTTTGTTCATCGCGGTGCTGGCCACCGCACTGTCATTCTCGCTCGGCGCCATCCTCGGCTTCTCGGCGGCCGTCTTCGGCGGCTGGTTCGACACGCTGCTGTCGCGCCTCGTCGATCTCTTGATGTCGATCCCGACGCTGATCATGGGTCTCGTCGTGCTGTCAGTGCTGCCGACCAATCTGGTGACGCTGATCCTGGTGATGGGCATTCTGGATTCGACCCGCGTCTATCGCCTGTCGCGCGCGGTCGCCGTCGACATCAACGTCATGGACTATGTCGAGGCGGCGAAACTGCGTGGTGAGGGCAGCGGCTGGATCATCTTCCGCGAGATCCTTCCCAACGCATTGTCGCCGCTGGTTTCGGAACTCGGCCTACGCTTCATCTATGCCGTGCTGTTCCTGTCGACGCTGTCGTTCCTCGGCCTTGGCGTGCAGCCACCGGACGCCGACTGGGGCGGCATGGTCAAGGAAAACAAGGATGGCATCGTCTTCGGCATCGCGGCCGCGCTTATCCCGGCGGCGGCGATCGCCCTGTTGGCGATTTCCGTCAACCTGGTTGCCGACTGGGTGCTCAACCGGACGACCAGCCTCAAGGGAGGACGCGGGTGATGGCCGACACCAAAGCGAAATCAGGCCTGCTGCTCGACATCCGCAACCTGCGCATCGAAGCCACCGTCTTCCCGCCCGGCGAGCCGCCAAAGAACATCGTGTTGGTGCACGATGTCTCGCTGACGCTTGAAAAAGGCAAGGTGCTCGGCCTGATCGGCGAGTCCGGCGCCGGCAAGTCGACCATCGGCCTGTCGTCGATGGGCTATGGCCGCGGCGGCGTGCGCATCACCGGCGGCGAGGTGATCCTGAACGGTCGCGACATCCTCAAGGGCGGCAAGGACGGCTTCCGCAAATTACGCGGCCGCGAGGTCTGCTATGTCGCGCAATCGGCGGCAGCCGCCTTCAACCCGGCGCACCGGCTGATGGACCAGGTGGTGGAAGCCACGCTGCTGCACGGTACGGCAACGCGGGCCGAGGCCGAGAAGCGCGCGGTTGCGCTGTTCAAGAAGCTCAGCCTGCCGAACCCTGAAACCATCGGCGAGCGCTTTCCGCACCAGGTTTCGGGTGGCCAGTTGCAGCGCGTGATGACGGCGATGGCGCTGTGCTCCGAGCCGGACCTGATCGTCTTCGACGAGCCGACAACGGCGCTCGACGTGACGACGCAGATCGACGTGCTGGCGGCGATCAAGGATGCCATCCGCGACACCCATGTCGCTGCGCTCTACATCACCCACGACCTTGCCGTCGTCGCCCAGGTCTCAGACGAGATCATGGTGCTGCGCCATGGAAGGCTGGTCGAATGGGGCGGCACAAGGCAGATCATCAAGGAGCCGCGCCAGGAATACACCAATGCGCTGGTCTCGGTGCATGAGATCGAGCATCAGGAGCAGAAACCCGGCACGTCGCCATTCCTGTCGGTGAAGAACGTCACCGCCGCCTATGGCCGCAGCGACATCAAGGTGCTGAAGAACGTCTCGGTCGACATCTATCCGGGTCAGACGCTGGCCGTCGTCGGCGAGTCAGGCTCCGGCAAATCGACGCTGGCACGCGCCATCACTGGCCTGCTGCCGCCCGAACAGGGCACCGTCACCTTCGACGGGCGTCCGCTGGCAAATCGGCTGGCCGACCGGCCGAAGGAAGATTTGCGCCAGTTGCAGATGATCTACCAGATGGCCGACGTGGCGATGAACCCGCGCCAGACCGTCGGCACCATCATCGGCCGGCCGCTCGAATTCTATTTCGGCATACGCGGCCGCGAGCGCGACAGGCGCGTCGCCGAACTGCTCGACAAGATCGAGATGGGCAAGGGCTTTTCCGACCGCTATCCGGCCGAACTTTCCGGCGGCCAGAAACAGCGTGTCTGCATTGCCCGATCGCTTGCCGCCAAGCCGAAGCTGATCATCTGCGACGAGGTGACCTCTGCGCTCGATCCGCTGGTCGCCAACGGCATCCTCAAGCTGCTGCTCGATTTGCAGAAGGAGGAGAACGTCGCCTACCTCTTCATCACGCACGACCTCGCCACGGTGAAGTCGATCGCCGATTCGATCGCGGTTATGTATCGCGGCGAGGTGGTGCGCTACGGCCCCAAGAGCCAGGTGCTAAGCCCGCCCTTCGACGCCTACACCGACCTGCTGCTCTCCTCGGTTCCAGAGATGGAAATCGGCTGGCTGGAAAAGGCAATCAAGGGACGGCGCATGACCAGCGCGGGCAACTAAAGCAATTCGGGGAAACTGGAACCGGTTCTCCCAGAAGAAGCGCATGGCGCTTCCCCTGGGAATTGCACCAGACCAAGCCGCCACATGGGGCGCCGGCGACCGTCATCCGGATGCAACACAAGAGCGCCAAACGTCCTTCGGGACGAGCGCTGCTCGCACGACTTTTAAAACAGGGGTAGGACATGAAGACTGAACTCGATTATCTCGCCGAACTCGCCGGTCAAGGCCGGATATCGCGCCGCGCCTTTCTTGGGCGCGCCGCCGCGCTCGGCGTATCGGCGGCCCTGATGCCGGCGCTGGCCGGCAAGGCATTTGCCCAGACGGCGGTGAAGGGCGGTATCATCAAGGCCGGTCTGCAGGGCGGTGAATCCACCAACAGCCTCGATCCGGCGCTGAACCTCAGCCAGGTTACCTTCAGCTTCGGCAAGCTTTGGGGCGAGTATCTCGTGCGCCTCACCCCGGACAACAAGCTGGTCAACCTGATTGCCGAGGAGATTGGCGCCTCGGCCGACGCCAAGACATGGACAATCAAGATCCGCGACGGCATCGAGTTCCACAATGGCAAGACGGTCGGCGCGGAGGATGTTGCTGCCACCATTGAGCGCCATGCGGACGAGAAGTCCAAGTCCGGAGCACTCGGCATCCTCAAGAACATCAAGGGGATCAAGGCGAGCGGCAAGGAGGTCATCGTCACGCTCGGCGACGCCGATGCCGACTTCCCCTATCTGATGGCCGACTACCATCTCACCATCCAGCCGAATGGCGGCAAGGACGATCCGAACGCCGGCATCAGCGCCGGTCCCTATAAGGTTAGCGTCAACCAGCCCGGCGTGCGCCATGGCGGCGAGCGCTTCGCCAATTACTGGCTGGGCGACAAGGCCGGCCATGCCGACCAGGTCGAGATCATCGTCATCAATGACGCGACCGCACGGCTTGCCGCCCTGCAGGGCGGCCAGGTGCACATGATCAACCGCGTCGAGCCGAAGGTCGTCGATCTGGTCAAGCGCATCGCGGGCGTCTCCATCGAGAACGTCTCGGGCAAGGGCTACTATCCGTTCAACATGTTCTGCGACACCGCCCCCTTCGACAGCAACGATCTGCGGATGGCGCTGAAGCTTGCCATGGACCGCGACGAGATGCTGGAAAAGATCCTGCGCGGCTATGGCTCGGTGGGTAACGACTTCCCGATCAACGAGGCCTATCCGCTGTTTTCCGCCGACATCGAGCAGCGCAAGTTCGATCCGGACAAGGCGGCGGCAGCCTATAAGAAATCGGGCCACAGCGGCTCGATCGTGCTGCGCACCTCGGACGTCGCCTTCCCGGGCGCCGTCGATGCCGCACAGCTCTATCAGCAGTCCTGCGCCAAAGCCGGCATCAAGATCGAGATCAAGCGCGAGCCCGGCGACGGCTACTGGTCGGAGGTCTGGAACAAGCAGCCTTTCTCGCTCTCCTACTGGGGCGGACGCGCGACGCAGGACCAGATGTATTCCACCGGCTATGTCTCGACCGCCGACTGGAACGACACGCGCTTCAAGCGGCCGGAATTCGACAAGATGCTGTTTACCGCGCGCGGCGAGCTCGACCAGGCCAAGCGCCAGGCGATCTACCACGACATGGCAGTGATGATGCGTGACGAAGGCGGGCTGATCGTGCCCTTCTTCAACCAGTTCATCGACGCGGCCGCCACCAGCAAGATCGGCGGCTATGCCAAGAGCCCTATCGGCGAAATGATGGACGGCTACGCGCTTGCCGAGTGCTGGCTCAACGCTTGAGCGGACTCTGATCGTCCGATTTCATCTAGCAAGAACGCCGTGTGCCCAAGACGGCACACGGCGTTCCCGTTTCAACCGCCAACCGCATGGAGCAGCCCGTGGCGCTCAAGTCCAAGCTTCTGCTGATCATCCTCGACGGCGTGCCTTACCGGAACTGGCGCCGGCTGATGGGCAATCTCGAAGGCTGGGTGCAATCGGGCGAGGCGCGCGTCTGGAAGATACGCTCGGTGCTGCCGTCGACCTCGGCCTGCTGCTATGCGTCGATCCACACCGGGGTCTCACCGCAGGTGCACGGGATTCTCTCCAACGAGAACCGGTTCCGCGTCGAGCAGCCCGATATCTTCTCCGAAGTCAGCAAGGCAGGCGGCAAGACGGGGGCGGTGACCCATTCCTACTGGTCGGAATTCTTCCGCGGCTATCCGTTCGACCTGGTCGAGGACATGGAATTCGACGAGCCAGGCGGGCCGATCACGCATGGCCGCTTCCACACCATGACCGGGTACAATCTTCGCAACCAGATGACGCCGAGCGATGTCGACCTGTTCGCGACGCTGACGATGCTGACGAAACGCCATGGCATCGACTACGGCATCCTGCACACCTGCACGCTGGACTCGATGGGACACCGCTTCGGCCACGACTGCCACGAGATGGACCATGCCGTCTATGCGATGGACGGGATGCTGGCCGCCTTCCTGCCGCGCTGGATCGAAGCCGGCTATGAGGTGATCGTCACCGCCGATCACGGCCAGACCGATCGTGGCCATCATGGCGGCCATGACGACGAGATGCAGGATTTCGCGCTGTACTATTTTGGACAAGGTAAGGGTCCGCAGGCCGACACGCTGCTCGACCAGCTGCAGCTGGCGCCGACAGTGCTGAGCCGGCTGGGTGTGGCAATACCGGAGACGATGAAGGCTAAATCTTTCTTGGAGTGAGCGGGCGCGCAGAACTCTTCCCTTCCCCCCTTGTGGGGGAAGGGAAGACCCTGCCTCTGGCAACACTTCCTTACTTCGGTTAGCCTCCGCAAAATTCCTTGGCGGAGGATGAACCTTTTTGGACCGATCAGCGACAGAGCAGACAGGAGCCAGGCGGCTCGACCGGCCATGACGGCAGCGACGGAGACCGATCGCGCTCTCGTCGACCGGGTCGCGAAGGGCGACCGTGCCGCCGTGCGGCTCCTGTTCATGCGTCACCACGCGCGGGTCTACCGCTTCGTGGCGCGCCAGACGGGATCGGAAATGATGGCCGACGATATCGCCAACGAAGTCTTCCTCGAGCTATGGCGCCAGGCGCCCGGCTTCGAAGGGCGTTCCGAAGTCTCGACATGGCTGCTCGGCATCGCCCGTTTCAAGGCGCTGTCCTTTCTGCGCAAGAAGAAGGAAGACTGGATCGACGACGAGGCCGCCGCCGCGGTGCCCGATGGCGCGGACACGCCGGAAGTCGTCACCATGAAGGAAGACAAGGCCGCCGCCCTGCGGCGCTTCGTCGACACCTTGCCCGAAGAGCATCGCGTGGTCATCGATCTTGCCTATTATCACGGACAGTCGGTGAGCGAGATCGGCGAGGTGCTCGACATTCCGGTCGCCACCGTCAAGACCCGGATGTTCTACGCCCGCAAGAAACTCGGCGAGGCCCTCAAGGCCGCCGGTTACGACAGGGGGTGGCCATGAGCGCCGCTGAAAAGATGTCGCGCCGCGACGAAATGGAAACGCTGCTGCCATTCTACCTGAACGGCTCGCTGGAAGGTTCCGACCTGGAAGCGGTCGAGGAGTGGCTGGCCAGCGATCCGGCCGCACTTGCCGCCCTTGGCGAGGCTGAAGCCGAATTCTCCGGCGCCACGGCCGACAACGAAGCAATCCGGCCGCCGGCCGATGCGCTCAGCCGCTTTGCCAAGGCACTCGACGCCGAGGCCGGGCCTGCGCGCAAGCCGGCAGGATCGTCCTGGCTGGCGCAGGCCTGGGGCCGCTTCATGGCGGTGCCGGTCGGTGTCGCCTGGGCGGCAGCCGCGGTTCTGCTGGCTCTGGTCATGGTGCAGTCGTTTGTCGAACCCGGCGGCAAGGGCAATGATTTCGAGATTGCCGGCGCGCAAGACGATCCGGCGAAAATGCCGTTCGCCCTGGTCAAGTTCAAGCCGGATGCCAAGATGTCGGACATTTCCGCCTTCCTCGGCAGCAACGGGCTGAAGATCATCGGCGGACCGACCGCCGACGGCGTGTTCCGGCTTGGCATTCCGGCCGCGACAGCTGCCGACTACAACAAGCAAATCGGCCTTGTTGCCGCCCAGGCTTTCACGGAAACTGTGATCGAGGGAAGGAAACCCGTTGATGGCGGCTGAGGCGGTCATTCGATTTGCGGCAGTGCTTGCGACGGCGATGGCAATCGTCGTGCCCGCGTCGGCGCAGACCAACGACCCCAATCCAGACCAGACGAAAATCGACTGCCGCAACGGGACCAACGCGGCGGGCGCCGATTGCGCCAAGGATGGCAATGACACAAAGAGCGGATCGGACGCAGGCCAATCCGGCGCGGTCTTCCTGCCGGCGCTGATCGTCGACCTGTTTCCCAACCCGGCGGCGTCTCCAACACCGGTACCGACGCCCCGGCCGGCGCCCGCAACGCCGCCGGCCGATACTCAAGCCGGCCCCCCGCCCGGTGGCCCGATCGTCTCGCCGACCGATCTTATTGCCGTTCAGCCGCCGCGCGCGGTGGTTGGCGATTTCGTGCCCGACGAGGTGCTGGTGACCGTCGACGGCGATGCCGGCGCTGTCCAGCAGATCGCCGCCTCCTTCGGCCTGCAGGTGCGCTCGCAGCGCCAGTCGCTTCTGCTTGGCACCACGCTGGTGCGCTTCGGCATTCCCGACGGCCGGCCCGTCGGCGTCGTGCTGGCGCAACTGGCCGCCGACGGCCGCACCCAGCGGCGCGAGCCCAACCATGTCTATTCGCTGCAGCAGGCCGCCGGCATCGTCAACTATGCGTTCGATCGTATCGCGCTCGATGCCAAGCAGGCGAGTGGCGAAAACGTCCGCATCGCGGTGATCGACACTGGCATCGACGACACCAACCCGGCGCTGTCGGGCGTCATTGCCGGGCAGTTCGACGCCATGCCCGACGTGCCGATCGAAAAGCGCGATCACGGCACGTCGATCGACGGGCTGATCGCCGGCGTCGGCGTGCTGGAAGGCATGGCGCCGGGCGCAAAGATCTATCACGCCCGCGCCTTCGAGGGCGGCAAGTCGACCATGGACGTCATCCTGTCGGCGCTCGACTGGGCGGCGGAACAGGACGTGCGCATCATCAATATGAGCTTCGTCGGGCCGAAGAACGATTTGCTCGGCGTCGCCTGCCGCAATGCCCGCGCACTCGGCATGGTGCTGGTCGCCGCAGCCGGCAACAACGGGCCGAAGGCGCCCTATGGCTATCCGGCGGCTTTCGATGGTGTCATCGCAGTCACCGCCACTGATGCCAAGGACGGGCTGATGCCGCAGGCCAATCGCGGCGCCTATGTCTTCATCTCGGCGCCCGGCGTCGAGATGGTGGCGCCGAGCGGCGGCGGTTCGGACGTGGTCACCGGCACCTCGTTTGCGGCGGCGATCGTGAGCGGCGCCATCGCCAATCTCATCCATGCCGCGCCCGATCGCTCGGCCGACGACATCGAGAAGGCGCTCGCGGCGACGGCCAGGGATCTCGGCCCCAAGGGACGCGACGATGATTTCGGCTACGGTCTGCTGGACATCAGGGCGGCGGCGAGGGAATAAGGTCAGTCAAAGTGGGTTTGGGTCAAAACTCTATCAAGTGACTGCCGTCAATGGCTGAGATGGGTGGGCAGCGGAAGCCCGAGGCTGGCACCGAGCAGCAACTACATTAACCAGAAACAGTCATCCGCCACCGTTGTCGAATGACCGGGATGAGGCCGGAAGCTGACGGTCGGCTTTCAACTGTTAAAGGGGTGGAAGCGGACTTTCAGAACTTGGGGAGCATCGACGCGATCTGACCCATTCCGGTCATTCCCAGAGCATTTCGGCGTCTCCAAAGCGGACACTCAAACCAAGCCGGCGCTGATGACCTAAGCGGACATCTTGTCGAGAGAGCATTCCGTTCAGATTCGTGGGTGGAAGGTCCGGCGCGTTGCCATTCCGAGTAACACCGCCCCTCTAGCTGTGCCGTAACACGGTCGCGCACACTCGCGTCCGAAGCAGGACTAGAATAGGCTGGAGCCAAAGCCGCTTGGACCGACCAGGGAAGGCGCAGGGCACGTATGGAGCGACGGCTTACAGCAATACTTGCTGCCGACGTGGTTGGTTACAGCCGCCTCATGGGCGAGGACGAGGTAGGAACGCTTGAGGGACTGAAGAGCTGCCGTCGCGAACTGATCGACCCCGAGATCAAGAAACACCACGGCCGCATAATCAAGCTAATGGGCGACGGCGCGCTCGTCGAGTTCGCCAGCGTCGTCGATGCCGTCCAGTGTGCTGCTGTGATCCAGCGCCGGATGGTCGACCGCAACAAGGGTATCCCCGAAGCCCGGCAGCTCCGGTTTCGCATCGGCGTCAATCTCGGCGACGTCATCGTAGAGGGCGACGACATCTATGGAGATGGCGTGAATATCGCGGCGCGCCTGGAAGCGATGGCCGAGCCAGGCGGTGTTTGCATCTCCGGGACGGCGTTCGATCACGCGGTGCACAAAGTGGATGTCGGCTTTGCGGATCTCGGAGGGCAGCGCCTCAAAAATATCGCCGATTCGGTTCGCGCCTATCGGGTTCTGCTCGATCCCGGAGACGCGGGGAAGATCTTAGCGGCGCCAAGCCGGCCAGGTTCCCCCATCATGATAGGAGTAGCAGCGCTGCTCGTCGTCTTGCTTGCAGGCATTTTTGCATGGCAATGGCAAAAACTCTCCGCGCTCGAAAAGCCCTCCATTGCAGTACTGCCGTTTACGAACCTGAGCGGCGATCCTGGCCAGGACTATTTTGCCGACGGCATCACTGAAGATTTGATCACCGATCTTGCGAAGCTTTCCGGGCTCGATGTGATCGCCCGTAACTCCGTCTTCGCCTACAAAGGAACCTCCCCCGTTTTGGCAGATATTGGGCGTGACCTTGGCGTGCAATTTGTCGTTGACGGCAGCGTGAGGCGGACCGGCGATCAAATCCGCCTCAACGCGCAGCTCATCGATATCGCCACTGGCGACAATCTATGGGCTAATCGGTTCAATCGCGGCATCGCGGACGTGTTTGCGGTCCAGGACGAGATGAGCCGGGAAATCGCCAAGGCGCTTGGCGTCCAAGCTTCGGCAGCCGAGAGAGAGCGAATGGCACGCCCGCCGACTGCAAATCTCGAAGCCTATGATACCTACCTCCGTGCGGAGCGGGAGGCGCGCACCGGTCGAGGCGACGGATTGCGCGAGGCGCTTGCGCTGTATGAGAAGGCGCAGAAGCTCGACCCCACCTTCGCCGAGGCCTTTGCCGCCGACGCACGGCTGAGTGTCTATCTTTGGCGGACTGCCTCCGATGATATCATTCAGAGCGCGCTTGCGCGAAAGAGAGCATATGAGAAGGCAAGCCGTGCTTTGGAGCTCGATTCGGATTTTTCATCGCCCTACGCCGTTCTCGGGATTATGCAGGTCATGGATCGCCGCTATGAAGATGCGATCACCTCGGCGGAGCGTGCTGTCGCATTAGGCTCCGGAGACGCTGCGACGGAAATTGCCGTTGGTTATATCCAGCTGTTCGCCGGCAACCATAACAAAGCGGCATTGGCGGTCGAGACGGCATTGAAACTTGATCCCAATCTGGCTCCGATAGACCGGGAGGTTGTCGGGGTTGTCTTGCTTTTGCTCGGGGACATCAGGAAAGCCATTGAGACTCTCGAGCGCGCTCGCGACGATGCTCCAGAGGCGGGCAGCCTGAGGATTCTGCTCGCAGCGGCCTATGCCCGCGCCGGCCGCACAGAGGACGCCAAAGCGGCGATTGCGGACGGCCTCCGGCTGGTGACGAAGACCGAATCCTTGGCTCGACTGCGGTCGTTGGACGCGTTTCGGAATCACTATGCCCATCTTCGCAACGCTGAAGATTTGGCACCGCTCATCGACGCCCTCCGTCTGGCAGGACTTCCCGAATGGCCGTTCGGCTTCACCGCCGACGAACAGGACCGGTTGAACGGTGCGGAAATCGCATCTTTTGTTGTTGGCAAGACCTTGAAAGGCAACCTCGAACCGGACGGGCTTCCAGCCATTATGCAGATAGAACAGGACGGCACGGCAGTCTTCCGAACGATGACACGAATGCTCACCGAGAGGGTCTACGTCGATCGCGACCTCTTATGTGAGCATAGCGAAAATATGTTTGGGCGGCCCATCTGTGGTCCCGTCTACAGACGCAGGGACGCTGCCGGCAACGGGTATTCGTATGTCAATACAGGTATGGTGTTTCACTTCGTGACAGTGAATTGAGCTCGCAAGACTCAGGGGTTATTGATCAAGTTCCAATCCGGCACATCGACTGCCAACTTTGCTTCGACGATCGGCCATTTTGCATCGCCCTTCGGAACAAGATCATCGGCATTGTCCGCAAAGGCGGCCGCGTTCCCTTCGTCGTAGATCAAGTAGAGCTTGCCATCGATGATCTTGAATGCTTCCGGATCGACATTGACGGTGACGGATTCGTGGAGTGCGACCTCGCCCGCGCAGTAACCACCGTATTGAGGAGCGTATTTGGCAGGTTCGCTCATGAACATTTCCTTGTGTTCCTTGCTGGCGAAATGCCACGGCGTGCCAAGCCACTCATAGGAAAAGTCTTCGGAACCCTTCACGGCCTTGCCATCGGTGAAATAAGCGACCGTGTCGTAGCCCATGATCGCCACTCCGCCGAAGTAGCCGGTATTCACCGAGTCGGCCAAGGCAGAGCCTGCACCGGCCATCAAGGTGAGCGCACATATGACTGCCGACGCCGAATTGGAAACCAGTCTAGTCGATCTGTTCATCTGCGTTCTCCGTTCAATCGTGGATAGCTTCGCACTTCGCAGCGTTCGCTTCGCCAAGGACGTTCGCCTGGCACGTCGCGCCATGCCGTTTGAATAGTTTTATGATGTCGGTATTGCCTTTCCAGAACGCGCGGGTAATCGGCATGTAGCCATGACCCTCGGCATGGTTCACATCCGCACCTTGCGCAATGAGGAATTCTGCGAGTTCTACATGGTTTTCCTCACCCGCTATCACCAAGGGTGTGACCCCAGACTTGTTAGCCGAGTCTTCGAGCACCGCCCCCTGTTCGAGCAACAGCTTGGCGACTGGGAGACTTCCAGAAAAGGCAGCCGCGTGGAGGGGGGTAAACCCACCGGAATTGCGCGCCATGACGTCGGCGCCCTTGCTCAGCAGGAATTCCGCAATGGGAAGCTGATCGTCGAGAGCAGCAGCGATGAGGAGCGTTGCCTGGTCGCGTGCCCGGCTGTCGACGTCGGCACCGCCCGCCAAGGCTTGCTCCACGGCATTCTTGTCGCCGGCGGTGATGGAGTCGAACAACGGCTCACCTGCGACTACTCTTGTAGCCGCCAATACCAGCATAGTAAGTGCCAGCAGTCCGCGCATCATGTAGAATAGCATATTAGCTTCGACTTATTCAAGCTGCATTAGGCTCGTCGGGGCAAATGCCGGGGGACAGCGCGGCCGGATGTCTGCTTCCGGTCGGTCACGTGGCCCACTTCAACGGCTGGCTTGAGGCGCGTAGCGGCCACTAGCGTCGTGGAAGACGGACGTAGGCTTTGGGTCGAGCGCGATCGCTACAGGTGATTAAGTTCGGACCTCAGCCAGGCGCCCCTGCCACCGATCCCCGGACCACCAGGTCGACCGGCCAGACCTCGCCTCGCGCCCCCTCCTCCAGTCCTGAAATCCGCGCCGCCAGCCGCTCGGCGACACGGGCGCCGGCGAGACGGATCGATGAACGCGTCGTCGACAGCGGCACCGAGAAATTCTCCGGCCTCAGCCAGGGGAAGACGTCGTCATGGGCGATCAGCGAGACATCGCCGGGAATGCTCAGGCCGAGGTCGCGCACCGCGCGCACGACGCCCAGCGCCATGATCAGGCTGGAGCAGGCGATCGCCGTCGGCGCGTCGTCCTCTTCCAGCAAACGCCTGGTGGCGCGATAGCCGTTCTCCTCGGTCATATCGACCGAGCAGACATGGCGTTCGCTCAATGACAGTCCGCTCGCGGCGAGCGCCCGGCGCACGCCGCGTTCGCGATGGATGGCGAAGGTCTCGCGGTCGTCACCGTTGATCAGCGCCAGCCGCCGATGACCGAGCTGGATCAGCAGCCTGGCCGCCTCGTGGAAGGCGCCCTCATTGTCGATGTCGGTAAAAGCATAGTCGAAGTCGAAGCCCTCACTGCGGCCATGGACGATGAAGGGAATGCCGAGCGTGTTGACCAGCGCCACGCGTCGGTCAACGGGCCTTGGAGAGGAGATATAAACAGCGTCGACCTGCCGGTTGGCGACGATGCGCCGGTAGGTCGTCTCCTGGTCGTCGGCGTCGGCCGGCGACAGCACAAGGTCAAGCTCGTGCGAGCGGGCATAGTCACCAAGGCCGGACAGGAACTCGACGAAATGCGGATCGATGTCGACCGACGCACCGGTCGGCAGGACATAGCCGATCATGCCGGTCTTGCCGGTCGCCAGCCGGCGCGCGCTCGGATTGGGACGATAGCCATGGCGCTTGGCGGCATCCATGACACGCCTGCGCGTCTCCTCGTTGACCTCGGGATAGCCGTTCAGCGCACGGCTTACCGTGGTTTGCGAAAGTGCCAGCATATGGGCGAGCTGCTTGAGGTTCACGAAAGGTCTCCATTCCCTCAAAGCGCTTTTAAATTGAATCGACCCAAGTGCCAGCGGGGCCGAGCCATACCAAGCCGAACCATAGACGCGGTTCGGGCGTGTTTGAAACAAAAACTGCTGCTGCATCGCCATAATAGTATGTTGCAGCGCACTTTCGGGGGCGCAAATGCGCGAACCTAAATCGATTAATCCGCCGGCCTCTTGACTTCCCAGCAATTCAATGGCGTGATCGAAAAAGCCAAAGCGCTTTGGAAGACTCTTCGAAAGGTTGCGGTTCCTTTCCGACTGAGTCACAGTCCTGCGGCGTCGGCGGGCGGAATGGAGGTTCCGTCCGGTGTGTGAGACCCACTGGGAGGAATACCGATGAAGAAAATGCTTTTGCTGGGTGCTGCGTTTGCCACGTTCGCCCTGAACGCGCCCGCGCAGGCCGAACTGAAGTTCAAGCCCGGCGAAGACAAGCGCTTCAACTGGGCGAACTACGAAGAGCTCAAGAAAGTCGACCTCAAGGGTGAGACGCTGTCGATCTTCGGACCGTGGCGCGGCGAGGACGAAGGCCTGGTGCGCGGCGTTCTCGACTATTTCTCGGAAGCCACCGGCGTCGAGATCAAATACTCCTCCTCGGAGAATTACGAGCAGCAGATCGTCATCGATACGCAGGCCGGCAGCCCGCCGAACATCGCCGTGCTGCCGCAGCCGGGCCTCATTCAGGACCTGGCGTCGAAGGGCCTTTTGACGCCGCTCGGTGACGACACCGCCAAATGGGTCAAGGACAATTACGGTGCCGGCCAGTCATGGGTCGATCTCGGCACCTTCAAGGACAAGGACGGCAAGCCGGGCTTCTTCGCCTTCCCTTACAAGGCCGACGTGAAGTCGCTGGTCTGGTACTCGCCGGACAATTTCGAGGAAGCCGGCTACAAGGTGCCGAAGACGCAGGAAGAACTCGCCGATCTCGAAAAGAAGATCATCGCCGATGGCGGCAAGCCGTGGTGCATCGGCCTCGGCTCCGGCGGCGCCACCGGCTGGCCGGCGACTGACTGGGTCGAAGACCTGATGCTGCGCACCCAGCCTCCGGAGGTCTACGACAAATGGGTGAAGAACGAGATCCCGTTCAACGATCCGGCGGTGGTCAACGCCATCGACATTTTCGGCAAGATCGCGACCGACGACAAGATGGTCGACGGCGGCGCCAAGGCGGTTGCGGCGACCGACTTCCGCGACAGCCCGAAGGGCCTCTTTTCGGTGCCGCCGAAATGCTACCTGCACCACCAGGCATCGTTCATTCCGACCTTCTTCCCGGAAGGCACCAAGGTCGGCCAGGACGCGGACTTCTTCTACTTCTCCCCCTATGCCTCCAAGCCTGAACTGGGCACGCCCGTGCTCGGCGCCGGTACGCTGGCGATGATCACCAAGGACAGCAAGAGTGCGCGCGCGTTCATCGAATTCCTGAAGATGCCGCTCGCCCACGAGATCTGGATGGCCGAAGGCGGCTTCGTGACGCCGCTCAAGTCGGTCAACAAGGATGCCTATGCCAGCGACGCGCTGAAGAAGCAGGGCGAAATCCTCGCCAATGCCTCGACTTTCCGCTTCGACGGTTCCGACCTGATGCCGGGCAAGATCGGCGCCGGCGCCTTCTGGACCGGCATGATCGACCTGGTCGGCGGCAAGTCGGCGCAGGACGTCGCCACCGACATCCAGAAGAGCTGGGACGCCATCAAGTAGACGGCTGGCACGTAGACGACCAACCATTCTCGCACTGGATCCGGACCGTACTGGCCCGGATCCGACGGCGGCCCGTGCCGCAGCCTTTCGTCATGAGCGCATTGACATGAAGCGCGATCGGCAATGTGCGCAAGCCGCCGATGACGCGCTCCAAACAACTGAATCGGCGCCTGGTCCCCGTCACCAAGGTCATTCCTTGTCGGGTCATGCGCAGGGGGAGAGGGACCCATGGCGGCTCAGATTTTCTCGGCCATAACAGTCATCATCGTCGGCGTCGGCGGTTGCGTCGCCTATTTCTGGGGCGCCAACAAACTGGTCGACCTGATATTCCCGTCACGCGGCGTCGCCGGTGCCGCGGCCATCGACAATCTGCGCCGGCAAGGGCTGGTCAGGCCATGGCTGTTCGTCGGTCCGGCGATGATTATCCTCACCATCTACCTGATCTACCCGGTGGTCGAGACGCTGCGGCTGTCGTTCCTCGATCGCGGCGGCATCAATTTCGTCGGCCTGGCGAACTATGAATGGGCGTTCGGCGATCGCGAGTTCCGCAACTCGATCCTCAACAACATCATCTGGCTGGCGGTCGTGCCCGCCGCCTGCACGTTCCTAGGGCTGATCATCGCCGTGCTCACCGACAAGATCTGGTGGGGCACGATCGCCAAGAGCCTGATCTTCCTGCCGCTGGCGATCTCCTTCGTCGGCGCCAGCGTGATCTGGAAATTCATCTACGAGTATCGGGGCGAGGGCCAGACCCAGATCGGCATCCTCAACGCCATCATCCAGCATTTCGGCGGCCAACCGCAGGTCTGGATATCGCTGCCGTTTTGGAACAATTTCTTCCTGATGATCATCCTGATCTGGATTCAGACCGGCTTTGCCATGGTCATCCTGTCTTCCGCCCTGCGCGGCATTCCCGAAGAAACGCTGGAAGCCGCCGTCATCGACGGCGCCAATCCGTTCCAGATCTTCTGGAAGATCATGGTGCCGCAGATCTGGGGCACCATCGCCGTGGTCTGGACCACGATCACCATTCTGGTGCTCAAAGTGTTCGACATCGTGCTGACCATGACCAACGGCCAGTGGAACAGCCAGGTGCTGGCCAATCTGATGTTCGACTGGATGTTCCGCGGCGGCGGCGATTTCGGCCGCGGCGCCACCATCGCCATCATCATCATGATTGCCGTCATCCCGATCATGGTCTGGAACATCCGCCAGGCGAACAAAGAGACGGGAGAACATTGAGATGGCCGTCGCGACCGGAAATTCCTTCGCCAGCCGCTTTGGCGTCCACATCGCCGTGCTCATCTTCGTCGCAATCTGGACCATACCGACGCTCGGCATCCTGGTTTCGTCGCTGCGCGACAAGAACCAGATCATCGCCTCGGGCTGGTGGAACTCGTTCGCCAGTTCCACCCAGACGGAAGCCGGCCGGCTGCCGCCCGCCTCGGCGCAAGTCGAGAAGGACGGCAAGTTCGTCCTCGAAGGCAATATCTTCGGCGACGGCGCCAAGCGCGACATCAGCGCCTTCGGAGTCAAATCGGCGGCACCGACGCAATATCCCGCCGGCACCACAGCCGATCTCGGCGACGGCATGACCTTGCAGCTCAATGCCGACGGCAGCTTCATCATGCAGTCCCCGAAAGCGTTCGAAGGCGATCGCGGCCAGCGCGTCTATTATGCTTCGTCGGCGCCGCCGAAATTCACCACCGACAATTACAGAACCGTGCTGTTCTCCGAAGGCATCGGACGGTCATTCATGAATTCTCTGACCGTCACCATTCCGGCTACCGTCATCCCGATCCTGATCGCCGCCTTTGCCGCTTATGCGCTGGCCTGGATGCGGTTTCCCGGCCGGGCGTTGCTGATCGCGGTCATCATCGGCCTGCTGGTGGTGCCGTTGCAGATGTCGCTGATCCCGTTGTTGAAACTCTATAATGGTGTCGGCGCTTTCTTCGGCATGCCGTCGAAGACCTATCTCGGCATCTGGCTGGCGCATACCGGCTTCGGCCTGCCCTTCGCCATCTACCTGCTGCGCAGCTACATTGCGGGCCTGCCGCGCGAAATCATGGAATCGGCGCGCATCGACGGCGCCAGCGATTTCGAGATCTTCGTCAAGATCGTCTTGCCGCTGTCGTTCCCGGTGCTGGCTTCGTTTGCCATCTTCCAGTTCCTGTGGGTATGGAACGATCTGCTGGTGGCGATGGTTTTCCTCGGTACAGAGGCAGACCAGATCGTGCTGACCGCCAAGCTCAACGCGCTGTTGGGCTCACGCGGCGGCGACTGGGAGATTCTGACGACATCGGCTTTCGTGACCATCATTGTGCCGCTGATCGTGTTCTTTTCGCTGCAGCGCTATTTTGTCCGCGGGCTGCTTGCCGGCTCGGTGAAAGGAGGCTGAGACGATGCAATCCGCTTTGAAGGCCAGCTCGAAGCCTGACCTCGCCATCGATCGCGACTGGTGGCGAGGCGCCGTGATCTACCAGATCTATCCGCGCAGCTACCAGGACTCGAACGGCGACGGCATCGGCGATCTCAAGGGCATCATAGGCCGCCTCCCCTACATCGCCGCACTCGGCGCGGATGCCATCTGGATTTCACCGTTCTTCAAGTCGCCGATGAAGGATTTCGGCTATGACGTGACGGATTACTGCGATGTCGATCCGATGTTCGGCACGCTGGCCGACTTCGACGCGCTGACCGCCGAGGCACACAGGCTGGGCTTGAAGGTGATGATCGACGAGGTGTTGTCGCACACCGCCGATAACCACCCATGGTTCAAGGAAAGCCGGTCGAGCCGCAGCAACCCGAAAGCCGATTGGTACGTCTGGGCAGACGCCAGGCCGGACGGCACGCCGCCCAACAACTGGCTGTCGATCTTCGGCGGCTCGGCGTGGCAATGGGACACCAGCCGCCAGCAATATTACATGCACAATTTCCTGGCCGAACAGCCCGACCTCAACTTTCACGACCACGAGGTCCAGGACGCGTTGCTCGACGTCACCCGCTTCTGGCTGGAGCGCGGCGTCGATGGTTTCCGGCTCGATACCATCAATTTCTATTTCCACAGCCAGGGCCTGGAAAACAATCCGCCGCTGCCGCCGGAAGAGCGCAACGACCAGACCGCGCCGGCGGTCAACCCCTACAACTACCAGGACCATCTCTACGACAAGAGCCGGCCCGAGAACCTCGGCTTCCTCGAACGGTTCCGTGCCCTGCTCGATGAGTGTCCGGCAACCGCAGCGGTCGGCGAGGTCGGCGATTCGCAGCGCGGGCTTGAAGTGGTTGCCGCTTACACCGCAGGCGGCAAGCGCGTGCACATGTGCTACTCCTTCGATTTCCTGGCGCCGGAAAAGATCAGCGCGGGCAAGGTCCGCTCGGTGCTGGAATCCTTCGGCAAAGTCGCCAGCGACGGCTGGTCGTGCTGGGCCTTCTCCAACCACGACGTGATGCGCCCGGCCTCGCGCTGGGCCGCCAATGAGGCCGATCCGACCGCCTACCTCAAGGTCATCTCGGCGCTGCTGATGTCGTTGCGCGGTTCGGTCTGCATCTATCAGGGCGAGGAGCTTGGGCTCGGTGAGGCAGAGCTGCGGTTCGAGGATCTGCAGGATCCCTACGGCATCCGCTTCTGGCCGGAATTCAAGGGCCGCGACGGCTGCCGCACGCCAATGGTGTGGGATGGCGATGCCAAGAATGGCGGCTTCTCCCAGGCAAAGCCCTGGCTGCCGGTGCCGGCCAAGCATCTGGCGCAAGCGGTCAATGTCCAGCAGGACGACGAGGCTTCGCTGCTCGAGCACTACCGGCGCTTTCTCACCTTCCGGCGTGCCCATCCGGCGCTGGCCAAGGGCGACATCACCTTTATCGAAAGTGAGGGAGATACCGTCGCCTTCACGCGCCGCGCAGGCAACGAGCAGATCGTCTGCGTCTTCAATCTGGGAGCCGGGCCGGCCAAGGTTGACCTTGGCGGCCGATCGCTGCAACCTCTGCCCGGGCACGGATTTTCGGGGCAGGCGAACAGCGGTTCCATCGAGCTTGGCGGCTACGGCGCCTGGTTCGGGCGTCTCGACTGAATTTCCAATCACTGGAGGAAACCAATGGCCGATGTCACGCTAAGACAAGTGAAGAAGTCCTACGGCAATCTGAACATTCTCCACGGCATCGATCTCGATATCAAGTCGGGCGAGTTCATCGTCTTCGTCGGCCCGTCGGGCTGCGGCAAGTCGACATTGCTGAGGTCGATCGCCGGGCTCGAGGAAATCACCTCCGGCGAGCTCAGAATAGCCGGCGAAGTGGTGAACGACGTGCCGCCGTCGAAACGGGGCATCGCCATGGTGTTCCAGTCCTATGCGCTCTACCCGCACATGACCGTCTACGACAACATGGCGTTCTCGATGAAGATCGGCAAAGAGAACAAGGCCGAGATCGACCGCCGCGTGCGTCAGGCCGCCGAGATCCTGCAGCTGACCAAATATCTCGACCGCCTGCCCAAGGCGATGTCGGGCGGCCAGCGCCAGCGCGTCGCCATCGGCCGGGCCATCGTGCGCAATCCGAAGGTGTTCCTGTTCGACGAGCCGCTTTCGAACCTTGATGCGGCGCTGCGAGTCGCCACCCGCATCGAAATCGCCAAGCTCAAGGAATCGATGCCCAACACGACCATGATCTACGTCACCCACGACCAGGTCGAGGCGATGACGCTCGCCGACCGCATCGTGGTGCTCAAGGACGGCCATATCGAGCAGGTCGGCACGCCGATGGACCTCTACAAGAAGCCCGGCAATCTGTTCGTTGCGCAATTCATCGGCTCGCCGGCCATGAATATCCTGCCCGCAACCATCGACAAATCAGGCAATCCGACCGTCGTCAGCCATGTCGGCGGACGCAAGGCAACCGTGCCGATCGCGACGCCGGCTTCGGCGAAGGGCGCTGCGGTTAGTTTCGGCGTGCGGCCGGAGGACCTGATCATCGCCAGCGGCGCGGACTATCTGTTCGAGGGGACGGTCGACTATGTCGAGCAGCTCGGCGAGGTTCAGCTGGTCTATGTCGACATCGGTCGCGCCGACCTCCCGCTGGTGACCAAGCTGCCCGGCAATGTTGAGGTCAAGCGCGGTTCGACATTGCGGCTGAGCGCCAATGGCGAGGACCTGCATCTCTTCGACGCTGACGGACGGTCGTTTGCCCTTCATGAGGCTGAAGCGAAGGCGGCCTGAGGCAGAACCGCGTCTTGGACAAAAAAGAGCAGCGGGCCAGGCCCGCCGCTCTTTTTTTGAAGATCAGCTTCGACTGTTAACGGCCGAAGAGATTCCGGTCGCTGCCCTGAGGAGCGGACTTCTCTACGTCGCCCGACGAATTGAGCAGCTTCTCGACGAGGCCACCGCTGTTGCGGACCGAGTTCGTATGCGCGCTGTCAACCGAAGTAACCGCAGGCTGGTTGGCGCCGTTGGAGCCAAAGTTGTCGCTGCCGGCGAAGGCACTGCCGGTGATGGCCAGAACGGCGGCGGCAGCAATAAGGATCTTGTTCATTTTAGTCTCCTGAATTCTGGATTTCGCCAGACGGCAGACACAGCTGCCGTCGCTTGCGAAATTGGTTTTAGCGACCGAAGAGGTTACGGTCGCTGCCCTGAGCGGGTGTCTGGGCAGCCGGTTCCGAGGTCTTGGTGGAAGCCGTGTACGACTGGTCCACAGCGGCGGCAGGCTGGTTGGCGCCGTTCGAACCGTAGTTGTCGCTGCCCGCGAAAGCGCTGCCGGAGATGGCCAGAACGGCGGCGGCAGCAATGAGGATCTTGTTCATCTTAAATACTCCTGAATGTCTGAATTTCGAATGTCTGAATTTCGCCAGGGCAGCGGGCGAGCCCGCCGTCGACTGGGAATCGGCTGTTAGTTGTTGCCGAAGAGGTTGTGGTCAGCACCCTGGGCCGGCGCCTGAGCAGCCGGTTCCGACTTCTTGGTCGAAGCGGTGTACGAGCTGTCGACAGCAGTGGCTGCCGCGGCGTTCGAACCGTAGTGGTCGCTACCAGCGAAGGCGCTGCCGGAAATGGCCAGAAGGGCTGCGGCAGTGAGAATGATCTTTTTCATTTTTGTACTCCAGTATCGTCTTTTTCCGTCCGTCTAGCGGCGTGTCTTGGAAATGAAATCGCGTCGTTCGGACAGCCCCGATGTGGGAGGGCAACCCCGCCTTTTCCAATCACGAAGTTGTTCCGTGTGGACCATGAATCCACACCTTGAAATTGTGCCAGGGGAATCTAGAGAGGCATTTTTCCTCTCTATATCAGCATGTTAAGTTTAATCATCCGATGGATCACTGACTGTTTCAAAGGCCCGGCGTTCACACCGTCCTGCACGCACCGTCAACAGAAACGAACCGTTCGGTTCGATTTTAGGTCAAGCTAATAGTCACTTTTCGAAACCGTTAACCTTTTTTGACCCCCGCCAAGGGTCGGATTCGGGAAGATCGCAGCCGGCAAATGGCCGCCCGGGAGGCGGGATTTCGGCCCCAGACGATCTGCGGTGACGTTTCGCATGCCGTGTCGCGCCGCATGGATACGATGTCGTTTTCATGCCGACGGCGCGCCCCCGATCGTGGTTAGATCATACCATCTCAGGTGCCGCTTCGTGACGACGAGACGGAGAATTGGGAAGCCGGTCAGAATCCGGCGCTGCCCCCGCAACGGTGGTGGAGTTCAAGTCGCAACGGGAGACCACTGGGCAACTGCCTGGGAAGGTGTCGCGATGGTCCGCAAGGACAACTCCAGAGCCCGGAAACCAGCCCGAGATTTTTAGACTCGACTGATCGCGGTGGGCGGTCAAGAGGTGGATAGCGCATGTCCGGCACCTAGCCGGCCTGCGTTTCAATCCTTCCTCCATCACCACCAGTTCAGTCCTTAGAAACGAGGACAGGACATGGATATCCGCAACGACATGCTGAGGCTCCTGAAGGGGCGCCGGCAAGGCTTTTCACTGGAGCAGCCCTTCTACACCGATCCAGACTACTTCAAGCTCGACATGGAGCTGATCTGGTATCGCGACTGGCTGTTCATCGGCCATGATTGCGAACTGCCGAAGCCGGGCAGCTACATCACCGTGCAGATCGGCGACTATCCGGTCGTCCTTGTCCGCGATCAGCAAGGCAAGATCAACGCCTTCCACAATTCCTGCCGCCATCGCGGCAGCCGCGTGTGCAACACGGAGAAGGGTACGGCGGCAAAGCTCGTCTGCCCCTATCATCAGTGGACCTATGAGTTGGACGGCCGCCTGCTGTTTGCCCGCCAGATGGCCGACGGTTTCGACAAGAGTGATTTCGGCCTGAAGCCGGTCGCCTGCGAGAGCGTCGGCGGCTACATCTTCATCTGCCTGGCCAAGGAGCCGGCGGATTTCACGCCGATGCGGGCGATGATCGAACCCTATCTTTTGCCGCACCGCTTGCGTGAGGCAAAGATCGCCTTTGAGAGCACGATCATCGAGAAGGGCAACTGGAAGCTGGTCTGGGAAAACAACCGCGAGTGCTACCACTGCGTCGCCAATCACCCTGAGCTGTGCAAGACCTTCCCCGAGGCGCCGACCGTGACCGGCGTCAACGGCGCCGACAGCGACCCCGAGATGGTCGCGCACTGGGCCAAATGCGAGGCCGCTGGCTTGCCGAGCAAATTCCGCATCGATCCGGCAGGGCAGTACCGCGCCACCCGCGCGCCGCTGCTGCGCGATGCCGTCAGCTACACCATGACGGGAAAACGGGCGGTGAAGAAGAACCTGTCCGACAGCGTTTCAACCGACCGCATCGGCTCCTTGCTGCTTTATCATTATCCGACAACCTGGAACCATATCCTCGGCGACCACGCCGTCACCTTCCGCGTGCTGCCGATCAGTGCCACGGAAACCGCGGTGACGACGAAATGGCTCGTCCACAAGGATGCGGTCGAAGGCATCGACTACGACCTCGCTGAGCTCACCCATGTCTGGACCGAGACCAACGACCAGGACCGCCGCATTGTCGAGGAAAACGCCTTCGGCATCCTGTCGCCGGCCTACGAACCAGGCCCCTATTCGGAGCTGCATGAGGGCGGCGTGATCCAGTTCGTCGAGTGGTACGCGTCGTTCATCGGGCCGCGCCTTGCCGAAGGCGGCCGGCCGGCCCTGCGCAGCGTCGCCTAGCTCAGGGGACAAGAGGATGAATGCGATGACGGACCTTGGCCTCTATCGCCATCTCGACCAGATGACGCCCTGGAACGACCGGCTGCAGGTGCTGGAAGTGATCGGCGTCAGCGACGAAGCGCCGGACGTGAAGACCTTCACCTTCCGCTCCGACAACCAGACCTGGTTCCGCTACAAGCCGGGCCAGTTCGTGACGCTGGAACTGCCGACATCGGAGGGGCCGCTGATGCGCACCTACACGCTGTCGTCCTCGCCGTCGCGGCCGTTCTCGATCGCGGTGACGGTCAAGGCGCAGGCAGGCAGCACCGGCACGCGCTGGATGTTCGACCATCTGACGCCGGGCTCGCACGTCAAGGCCTATGGGCCGACCGGTGATTTTTCGCTGCACAGCCACCCGGCGGCCAAATATCTGTTCATTTCGGCGGGCTCCGGCGTGACGCCGATGATGTCGATGCTGCGTTGGTTGAACGACTGTGCGCCATGGACAGATGTCGGCTTCGTCAACTGTGCGCGCCGCCCGGAAGAGATCATTTTCCGCAAGGAACTCGAGCTGCTCGGCAGCCGCATGCCCGGCCTGTCGCTCGGCTTCATGATCGAGGAGCGGTCGAGCCGCGAGGGCTGGTTCGGCCATATGGGCCGCATCGACGCGATCCGGCTGCCATTGCTGGCGCCCGATTTCCGCGAGCGCGAGATTTTCTGCTGCGGCCCCGATCCCTTCATGCGCGCCGTGCGCGGCATGCTGGACGCCGCCGGCTTCGACATGGCGAAATACCATCAGGAAAGCTTTGCTGCGCCTGCCGTGGAGGAGATCCCGGCGCCGTTCTCGCCGCCGGCGGAGGACGGCGCTGCTGCTGCCGTCGAGGCCGTGACACCGATCCGGTTTTCGCTTTCCGATGTCGATGCCGAATGCGTCGCCGGCCAGACCGTGCTGCAGACGGCACGCGCCTCTGGGGTGCGGATTCCCGCCGCCTGCGAGTTCGGCCTGTGCGGCACCTGCAAGGTGAGGAAGGTCGCGGGCGATGTCGAGATGAGTCACAATGGCGGCATCCTCGATCACGAAATCGAGGACGGCTTTATCCTCGCCTGTTGCTCGAAGCCGCTTTCTGCGCTTGAAATCGAAGCGTGACCGGCTGCGCTCGCCCCCAAGCCTGCGCCATCTTGCCAAAAACCCTGCAAATGGTTAGACGCCTGCAACGGTGGGGTTGACCGTAAGGCCCGAAGATCATCTCCGCGGCCTGCTCGGCGGGGGAGCAAACATGCGACAATCCGGCATCTATGCCATTGCCAGCAAGGATATCGTCTTTGAATCCTTCGACGGCGAAGCCGTCGTTCTTGACCTGACCACGGGCAAATATTTCGGCTTCTCTGATTCAGGCAGCAGACTTTGGGATGCACTGTCGTCCGGCGTGCCTGCCTCCGAACTGGTCGGCGCCACGACCGGCATTGGCGCCCTCGATGCCGCCGCGATTGACGGCTTTGTTTCACAATTGCTCGAATTCGGTTTGCTGGCGGCCGTAACCGATGGCGTGGCAAGACCGGCTCCAAGCGAATTGCTGGCTCAGCTCGCCGCTGCCAGAGAGCCCCTCAAGGTCGACATCCATGACGATCTCGCCGATCTCATTGTCGTCGACCCCATCCACGAGGTCGAGGAGCCCCTCGGCTGGCCCGTGGTGAAGCAGGCCAACTGAAGCGCCCATCAGGTTCTCGTTGCCGGACAGCTCCGGAACAGGCAAACCCATGCCGAACGTCACTCTCGAAAACTTGGTTGACTACGCACGTCATGTCCTGGCGCAAGCAGAGAGCAGCGCCGAGCATTATCCACTGACCCGCAAGGCGAGCTTGCCGCATCTGGATTTGACCGCGAATGTCAGCGCCGGCGCATTGGCGGATGCCGTCGCTCATGGCTTTGTCCCTGCTCCGGGCAACCGAACGCCTGCCGATATCTGCCGCGTCTTCGTCGCACATCCCGGCATAGACGGCATCGCGGCACCGGTCAGTTGGGGCCAGGGGCCCTTCACGCAGCATGGCTTCGCCACCCGGCTGGCGGAGGCCGGATTGCGCGGCAACCATTTTCACGACCTGGATTTCTGGCAGTTCTATGATCCGCAACGTCGCGTTGGGGTGCAGTTGATGGCTTCGGCCGATGCCTTTCCACCGTGGGAGCCGGGAGCGCCGCTGCGCCCCTTCCTCCATTGGGAATATGCGGCGCGCGGCATGCGCCTTGCCCATGCCGGCACGCTCGGGGCCAATGGCAAGGGCGTGCTGTTGGCCGGCGCGGGCGGGGCCGGGAAATCCGGAACCGTCGCCGCCGGCCTCCTCAACGGACTGGACAGCGTCGGCGACGACTATGTGCTGGTCGACCTCTCCAACGGGGTGACTGCCCGCCCACTGTTTTCAACACTCAAACAGGATCCCCAGGGGTTCGTTCGGCTTGGGCTGAAGCATCGGCTGAAAGCGCATGGTCCGCTCAACTGGCAAGGCAAGCATGCTTTTCACATTGATGACATCGCGCCTCGGCCGGTGCCCGAAACTCTGGACATCAACGCGCTGCTGGTGCCACATATCGGCGGAGGCGAGGCAAGTTCGATCGTGCCGGTGTCGCGCAGGGATGCCATGATTGCCTTGGCGCCGTCGGGCATAGCGCAGATGCCGGGCGAGCGGGAGAGCGGCTTTCGCTTCTTCAGCGACCTGACCCGCCTGCTGCCGTGCTATCGTCTGTCGCTGGGGACGCAGCCACAGGAGATAGCCGGTACGATTGCCGACTTTCTCACGCGGGGCGCTTCGTGAAACTGAGCGTGATAATGCCCGTCTACAACCGTGAGCGCTATGTCGTTTCGGCATTGCGCTCGCTGGTGCGGCAGCGGGACGCCGCCGATCTCGACATCATCGTCATCGACGACGGCTCGACCGACGGCTCTGCTGAGGCCGTGCGCTCGATGATGCGCGAAAACCCCTGCATCCGACTGTCCCAGCAATCCAACATGGGCGTGGCCAAGGCGCGCAACGCCGGGCTGCGGCAACTGCCGCCGGATGCGGAGTTCGTTTCGTTTCTGGATTCTGACGACATCTCGCTGGCCGGACGGTTCAAGAAGGACCTTGCACGCTTCAGAGCAGACCCCGGACTCGAGCTGACCTATTCGCTGATGACGCTGGTCGAGCGGATTGACGATGAGCGGCTGAAACCGGCAGCCGACAGCCGCACGATGACGCTTCGGGGAATTTCGCTGAGCACCGCCGTGTTCAGCAGAGGGCTTGTCGACAGGACGGGCGAGTTCGATGAGGATTTCGAGCAGGCTGAGGATACCGACTATCTGCTGCGCGTTTTCGAGGCGGGACCGAACTACGAATTGTTGGACGCGGTCGCGATCTACTACCGACGCCACGCCGGAAATGTCACCAAGGAGCATACCGGCAGGGTCCGCAACCACTTGCGTGCAATCCACAAGTCGATGCGGCGGCGCAAGGCCGATCCGGCACGGCGAGAGGTCCAGGGAATCTTCGAATTGAAGAGTCCCACCGATTGGCGGATGCTATGATGCTCGACACAATCAAGTCGGATCAGCCAAGCCCGGAACGCTGCCGGAGACGCCCATGAAGCTGAGCGTCATCATGCCGGTCTACAATCGCGAACAATTCGTTGGCCTCGCGCTGCGCTCGCTGCTCAGGCAGCGCGAAGACATCGATCTCGACATCATCGTCATCGACGATGGGTCGACCGATGGCTCGGCAGCCGTCGTACGGTCGTTGATCGACGAGGCCCCGTGCATTCGTCTTTTCCAGCAGATCAATGGCGGGGTCACCAAAGCGCGCAATGCCGGGCTGAAGCAGTTGCTGCCGCAGACTCGTCTGGTGTCGTTTCTTGATTCGGACGACATCTCCCCGACAGGGCGCTTCAAGGCGGATCTCGCTTGTTTCGGAGAGAATCCTGGCCTCGACCTGACCTATTCGCGCATGACGCTGGTCGACAAGATAGATGGCGAGACGCTGGAACCGGCCGCCGACAGCCACTCCATCACCGTGCGAGGGATCCACCTGTCCGCCGGGATCTTTGCGCGAAACCTCATCGAGCGCACCGGAGATTTCGACGAGGATTTCAAACAGGCCGAGGACACCGACTATCTGTTGCGTATCTTTGAGAGCCAGACAAAATACGTTATGCCCGATACGGTGGCTCTCTACTACAGGCGTCATCCCGGCAACATGACCAAGGAAGCCGATGTGCCCTTTCGCGAGTTCATGCGCGCCCTTCACAAGTCGATGAAGCGTCGTAAGGCCGACCCCAACTTGCGCCGAGTGGAGGGAATCTTCGACTTCAAGGATCTCGCGCAGTGGCGGTTCCTTTGATGGCAGCCTACGGCGTCGTCATTCCGGCTTTCAACGCGGCCGCCACCATCGGCGCGGCCCTGAACTCCGTCCTGGCCCAGACGGCAAGGGCGGAGGCCGTCGTCGTGGTCGATGACGGTTCGACCGACGATACGGTTGCGGTGATCAATGCGATGAACTTGCCGGTGACGGTGCTGCGACAGGACAATGCCGGACCTGGCAGCGCAACGACCCGTGGCATTGCGGCACTCTCGACGCCGCTCATCGCGACGCTCGATGCCGACGATTTGTGGTTGGCGGACAAGATCGAAAAGCAGCTGGTCCATCTCGACCGTCATCCCGGGACAACGGGCGTCTTTACGCATTGGCGGACGTTTCGCGGCGACAGCCCCGATTTGCCCGATGCGACCAGTGGAGCTGGCTGGTCGCGCACGACGATGATGATCCGCCAAGAGGTGGTGCAGAGCGTCGGTCCCATCATCGACCCACCAGGCGGTCGCGGCGAGATGATCGACTGGATCGCCCGGGTTCGTGAGGCAGGCTTTGCCCTTGCCATGCTCGACGACGTGCTTGCATTGCGCCGCATCCGTCCGGGCAGCCTTTCCTACGGCCGCGATCCGGCACGCGACCGGGGCTACCTCCAGGTCGCAAGGCTCGCCATGCAGCGGCGAGCCCAGAACAAGGCAGGTTCCAGTTGAACGCCACGCCCGTTCGCCGCATCGGCCGCCGCTTCCCGGACTATGGCTGGTCGTGGCCCACCGGCCAGCTGGACCTGTTGCTGAAGGCGGCGCTGCTCTCCGATGAGGACGCAGCCGCTGCCTGTGCCGCGCGCTGGCTGGACGAGAACGACATCGATCTCGTCTCGTTTCGAGAACATCGCCTGCTCGCCGCCATCTCCGACAGGTTCGGCAGGAAGCTGGCCGGGCATGCCGCCCATCCGCGCCTCGTCGGCCTGCAGAAGATGCTGTGGACGAAGTCGCGCATGGCGATGCGCGAGGCCGAGCCGGCGCTGAAGGCGATGGCCGACGGCGGCGCCGACATCATGCTGATAAAGGGCGCCAGCCGCATTGCCTTGAACGCGTCGGCGCAGCGTGGCCGGGTGGCGCATGATATCGACATATTGGTGCGCCCGCGCGACATGGCTGCCGTCTTCGACATCTTGCGCGATCGCGACTGGCAGATCGCCTCGGGCGTCAGCGCGCAATATTTGCGAACCCGGTTGGCGTCGCTGCGGTCGATGAACTTCTTCAAGGGCCGTTTCGGTGACATCGACCTGCACCAGCTCGGCTATGACGGGTCGCAGACGAGCGCGGAAGACGACCTGGCGATCTGGCAACGGGCGGTCCCGGCACAATTCAGCGGCGTCGCGGTCTTCGTGCCGTCGCCGGCCGATCGCATGGCCCTGGCCATCGCCCATGGCGGCCTCGACGCCCATACCCACAGCGACTGGCTTGTCGACTGCGCGGTCGCCATTCATGGCGAAGACGTCGATTGGGACACGTTCCTCGACATCGTCGGCAGACGCGGCCTGGCGGTTCCAGCGGCGGTGGCGTTATCCTATCTAACGTTCGAGATCGGCATTCCGGTGCCGGAACCGACAATGGCCAGAATCTTGGACATGGCCGACGGGGTTGGCCTGTCGCGTTGGTCGTCGGTTCTGCAAGCCAAGCCGCGCACGGATTTCGGCGGCCTGGTCTGGCTATCGCGCGGGCTTGCCAAGCAGTTGCGCCTGAAGCGGAAGAAGGGCCGGTTGCAGCAGGAGCCGCCCGCCACACCTTGGCGCGGCAGATCGGCCGCGCGCAAGCCTCAAGCAGCATCGGCGCCTTTGGTGTTTTCGCAGGCCATCGCCTGTCCGCAAACGACCGGCGACATGATGCTCGAAATCATCGTCAGGATCGGCGTTCCGCCGGTCCGGCGCCGCATCGAGATGGAGATCAATGACGGTGGCGAGCATATTGCCCGCCTGCGCGCCATGGCCATCAGCCGGTCCGGCAGGGAACGCGTGCTGCATTTTCGCGGCAAGGTGACTCTCGACGGCGCGCGAGTTGCCTTGACGCTCGAGGCGCGACCATCGCGACAGTTTCGCGAGTGGAACGACGCGGCCACGGTGGCCGCCTATGGCGCCTTGCCTTTCCAGTTGCTGTCGGCGGATTTCTTTCCGGTCGGCTGAAGGAAGGCCCACCCGGCAGCTATAAGGCGTCGGGAGTGATCAGCCTCAAGGATGGGAAATAGGTCTGGTAGCGGCCGACATCACGGGTCAGAAGCGGAAGCTTGGTGACGGCGGCATGTGCGCCGATGAAGAAGTCAGGCAAGACGCCGGTCCTCGATCCTCCTGATCGGCGGTATTGCGTGAATACCTTTCCAGCAAGGAAAAGGGCGGCTCTTGGCATCGGAGCCATTTCGAGACCGGCCGCATCCAGAAATGCCTCAAGATCCTCGATTCTGATGTAGCGAACGGCAAGTTCTGCATAGACCGCATCATTGATCAACAATGGCCCATCGAGGCTTGCCGCCTCGAGTTGCGCGATCGACCAGCCCGCCCAATTGGGATCGTCCGTAACAAGGTCGAGCAGAACGTTGGTGTCGACGAACGTCACGCTCCGCCACGCGTCAGCGCCATGATAGCCTCGGTCGTGAGCCCCTCGCCGGCATGGCCGCGCAGATTGGCGAAGCGGCTCGCAGGCGGCTTTCTGTCAACCCGAGCCAACACCACGCTGCCATCGGCGGCGCGCCGGAAATCGACTCTGCTGCCCGGGACGATCCCCAGGAGGTCGCGGACGGGTTTGGGAATGGTCACTTGTCCCTTTGCCGTGACGGTGGTGGCCATCTTCACTCCTTGGTAATACCATATTCCGACAAGGTATTACCTCATCGGTCGATTTTCAAGGCTTGAAGCATCGTGTCTCGACCGAACCGCCAGAGTCCGTTCAAACTCCGTAGCGTTCGGTGCGAATGATTTCCGCTGCAACGCCGGCATCGATCAGCGCTTGGGCGGCCGCGGAAACGAAGGCGTTGGAGCCGCAGACGAAGGCGATGCCAGGCGGCTCCGGCAGCCGCGTCATGGCTTGAACCATCATCGCGACGTCTACCCGCCGCGCATAGTCGGCTGGACGGCGTGCGGCTTCGCGCGTCAGTGTCAGCATCAGGTCGAAGCCGTCCTGGCGTTCGTCGAGGGCGATCAACTCGTGACGAAAGATCACTTCGTCCCAGACCCGGACCGAAAAGACCAGGACGACGGGCACCGCTGAATTACGCGCGGCGCGGTGGCGGAGCATCGACATCAAGGGCACGACGCCCGAACCGCCGCCGACCAGAACAAGCGGTCCACTCTCATCCTCCGGCCAGACGAAATGCCCGCCAAGCGGCCCGCGCAGTTCGATTTCATCGCCCACTGCCGCGACCTCGTGGAAGAAGGGCGAGACCTCGCCATCGTCGAGTTTTTCGATCGCCAGTTCGATTGCGCCGCTCGTTTCGGGCGCGGAGGCGATGGAATAGGAGCGGCGCGCCTGATAGCCGTCCGGCGCCGTCAGCCTGACGTCGACATGCTGCCCGGCGCGATAGGCGAAGGGCCGAGACGGCTGGAAAAAGAAGCTGGTGACACGCGGCGTGCGCTTTTCGATGCGGACGATGCCGGCTGTTTGCCAGGGCGACTGCACTGCCGCCGCATCGCTCATGGATCGTCCGTGTAGCGCTGCTCGCGCCATGGGTCGCCATAGATATGGTAGCCGCGCAATTCCCAGAAACCGGGCTCGTCTCGCGTGGTGAATTGCAGGCCGTTCAACCATTTGGCCGACTTCCAGAAATAAAGATGCGGCACCAGCAGCCTTGCCGGGCCGCCATGGTCCGGTGTGATCGGCTTGCCTTCGTAGAGCAGCGCCACCATGGCCTTGCCGGCGGTGAGGTCCTTGACCGGCACGTTGGTGGTGTAGCCGTCGAACGCGTGCGCCAGCGTGAAGCCGGTCGGCGGCTCCAAACCGGCATCGGCAAGGATATCGTCGACCAGCACGCCTTGCCACGGCGTGTCGAACTTGGTCCATGCGGTCACGCAATGGATGTCGCGCGTCATCTTGTTCAGTGGCAGGGCGTTGAACTCGGCCCAGTTCCATTTCTTGATCGGGCGTGGCCCATGTTTCAGCGTGAAAGACCAATCCTCGGTACGCACGCGCGGCGTCGGACCGGCCGACAGCACCGGAAAACCCTGTTCCAGATATTGGCCCGGCGGGATGCGGGCATCGCCATCGGTTGGCGGGCGCCGTCCTGAAGAGAAACCTCGGGTGACCATAGCGGCAATCCCCATGCAATCAGGCCACTATCGGCCTGACGCAATGTTCTCGAAGATGCCCTGACGGGCAACCGAAATCTTGACGGGCGGAGACCGGCGGGATCGTCACCGATGGACCTGCCGGTCCCATGTTCACGTCAACGCCATTTCTCAGCCATTGGCGAAAGGCACCGCGATGTACATTTGAGCGTCGCCACGCTCGACCAGCAACAGCACCGATTTCCTGCCGGACTTGCCGGCCAAGGCGATCGCCTGGGTTACCTGCCTGGCGTTCTTGACCGGCACCTGATTGACGGCAACGATGATGTCGCCGGCCTGTATTCCGGAAGCGGCGGCCGCTTTGTCGGGGTTGACGCTGGCAACCACCGCGCCGTGCTGCTTGCCGGCTAGGTTCATCTGCTGGCGAATGTCGGGCGTTATATCCATCAAGCCGAGTCCTATCGCGGGAGCGCGCCCGGCGCTCGGCGCGTCGGACCCGTCGTCCAGCGACGCGGTCTTCGCATCGGCGCTGTTTTGGCCGACATCGACGGAAATCCGCATCGGCTTGCCTTTGCGCCAGACATCCACCGTTTCCCTGGCGCCCGGCGCGACATCGGCGACCGCCCGCGACAGGTCCTTGGGATCCTTCACGTCCTGCCCGGCAAAGCTGGTGATGACGTCACCCGTCTCGACGCCGGCCTTGGCCGCCGGCGAACCGTCGTTGACCTCTGAAACCAGCGCGCCGCCGGAATGGCCGAGCCCGATGGCGCTCGCGACATCGGGTGTCACCTCCTGGATCTGAACGCCGAGATAGCCGTATTGGATGGAGCCGCCCTTCATCAGCTTGGCGACCACCTTCTGGGCCTGATCCGACGGAATGGCAAAGCCGACGCCGACGCTGCCGCCATTGGGTGAATAGATCGCCGTGTTGATGCCGACGACATTGCCGGCGACATCCACCAGCGGACCGCCGGAATTGCCGTGGTTGATCGGCGCGTCGATCTGGATGAAATCGTCGAACGGGCCACTATGCAGGTCACGGCCGCGCGCTGAGACGATACCTGCCGTGACGGTGGTGCCGATGCCGAACGGATTGCCGAAGGCCAGCACCTGGTCGCCTGGCATGAGCTTGTCGGAATCGCCCCATTTGACGGTCGGCAGGGGTTTGTCCGACTTGACCTTGAGTACGGCGAGATCGTTCTTGGCATCGCGGCCGACAAGCTTGGCCGGAAGTTCGGTGCCGTCGTCGAGCGTCACCTTGATCGAAGAGGCACCATCGATGACGTGATTGTTGGTGACGACGGTGCCATCCGCGCCGACGATGAAGCCGGAACCCAGCGCCTCGGCGCGCTGCGGTTGCTGTTGTGGCGGCGTCTTCGGCGTCGGCATGCCCTGGTCACCGAAGAACTGGCGGAAATAGTCATCGAAAGGCGAGCCGCCGTCGAAAGGAGTTGCATCGCTCATCGTTTCAGGCTGTGCCTTCATGACGGTGGTGACCGTCACCACCGCCGGCTTGTCGGCGGCAACGATGGGTGCGAACGAGCCATTGGGCGCGGTGATGCCGGCGACAGGCGTCTGGGTTGTCGGAATGGTGTTGCCCTCGCCTTGGGCGAAAGACATGACGAAGGGGGATATGATCAGCGCAGCGCCCAGCAAGGCCGCGACGCGATGCCTACGAAGGATATCTGACATGGTCGTTTGTCCGGGCGAGAGTTGATCCAGCGCCGTGGCCTCTCCCGTGCGGGGAAATCGGTCATCGGCGTGTCGAGGTCGCAATTGCCCGTCTCGCCTACATGGCAGCCAACCGGATCGACGGCCTTGCATCTAGGGCGCGGATTCGCCCGATTTAGGGTTTTAGGGCGACCTTACGAAGATTTAATATCCGCACGGCGGCAGGGCCGCAAAGTCGTTGGGCGGCACCTTGCTGTCTCGCTGGAGCCTCAGCCACCGGCGCTTCGCTCGAGATAGGCCGTGGCAATCTCGCGCATGCGCTTGCCGTCGAAGCTCGGTCCGTGTCCACCATGACCGATGCGGATCGGCAGGTCGAGCAGGCGCCGCATCGTGCTGACATAGGCGGCTCGGTCGGAATCCGGCAGGTCGTCGATCAGCATGGCGTCGTAGATGGCATCGCCGCTGAAGAACAGGCCGTCGACCTCGTCGAACAGCGCGATCGAATCCGGTGAATGGCCCGGCAAATGCAGCACGCGAAATTGCCGGTCGCCAAGATCGACGACATCGCCCTCGTCCAGGGTTCGCGTCAACGGCGCGGGCGGGATCCTGTAGTCGGCCGACTTCCATCCGGGCGCCGGCAGTTTCGAGACGGCACCGTCGAGGTCATGGAACATGTAGGCGTAGGTCGCGGCCTCATCCATGGTCTCGAACCGGGCCGCGCTCATCCTTGGCCCGGCCCGCAACGGGAATTCATGCAGCGAGCCGACATGGTCGAGATGGATGTGGGTGGCAACGACCAGCAGCGGCTTGCCTTCCGCCGTCTCGATCTGCGGCGCCAGCGGACAGATGCCCATGCCGGTGTCGACGAGCAGGTCGGCATCGCGACCGCGCAGATGCCAGATATTGGCCCGAACATAGGCATGGACGAAGGGCTCGGTCAGCATCGTCGTCTTGTCGTCGACGACGCTCCTGCTGAACCAGTCGGGCATCACCTGTGAGCCGGGCATCAAGTGTGAGCCCGGCATCAGACGAAGGGCTTCCCGACCTTGTACTTTTCCGGCACCAGCCGCTTGAGATAGGCCATGCCGGCATCCGACAGCTGATTGACATCGGGCTTCATGAAATCGTCCGGCATGTGGCGTGTCTTGCCGGCGACGTTCTTGAGCGGCACTTTCTTCAGCACCGTTCTGGTGCCGTCATATTGCAACGCCACCGAGCCGCCGCCCTGTTCGGCGACGGTGACGGCGAAAGCGCCGGCATCGAACGCCTCCTGCGCGTCGACCGCGCTGATGGCGCCGATATAGCCGCGCGGCATGTAGCCGAGCGCATCGACGCGGGCCCGCTTGCCCGGCAGGCCTTCCGCCAACGCGCGCTCGAGTGCGGCCGGCAGGTCGCTGCCCGACAGCTTGACGTTGCCATGCGCGTCGCGCTCAAGCTTGTCCGGCGGCACCAGGCTTTCGACCAGCGCCTTGCCGTCGGCGGTGCTGACGCCTTCCGAAACGGCGACGATGCAGCGCTTGTGGCGATCGAGCGTGGCACGCACGTCGTCGATAAAGCCGGCGGCCGAGAATGGGCGCTCGGGCACGTAGACGAGGTGCGGGCCGCTGTCGGGGTCGAGCTGCCAGGCGGCCGCGGCCGCGGTCAGGAAGCCCGCATGCCGGCCCATGACGATGCCGACATAGATGCCGGGCAGCGCACGAAAATCGAGATCGACGGACAGGAAGGCGCCGGCGACGAACTCGGCCGCCGAAATGAAGCCCGGCGTGTGGTCGTTTTCCTCGAGATCATTGTCGATGGTTTTTGGCGCATGGACGAAGGCAATTGAGCCGCCGGCGGCATCGGTCAGGATCTGCTGGGTACCCGACGTGTCGTTGCCGCCGATATAGATGAAGGCGTCGGCGCCGGCCTTCTTCAGGCCGTTGAGGATGACATCGCAATAGGCGGCGTCGGGCTTGTCGCGGGTCGAGCCGAGGGCGGCGCTCGGCGTGCCGGCAATCAGCCGCAGCCGGTCCTCGGGGATGGCGGAAAGGTCGATATAATTGCCGTCACGGATGCCGCGCACACCATGGATGGAGCCCAGCACCTTGGCACCGGGATGCCGCTTGCGGACCTCCAGTGTCGCCCCGACAACCGTCTGGTTGATGACGGCGGTTGGGCCGCCGCCCTGCGCGATGACAAACGTTCCAGCCATGCTTGATTTCTCCCGGCGCGATGGTTTTCAAGGCACCTTGGCCTGTCTTGCCGCATCGCGCAACGGGAGTTTCGAGCGGCGCCAACACGCCGCATAAGCGTCAGACGACGACGACCGGATTTTTTTTGGAGACGCGGCTGTAGAGGTCGATGATGTCCTGGTTGATCAGGCGCACGCAGCCCGACGACATCGCCTGGCCGATGCTCCACCATTCGGGCGAGCCGTGGATGCGATAGCCGGTGTCCTTGCCGTCCTGGTAGATGTAGAGGGCACGCGCGCCGAGCGGATTGGTGAGGCCGCCGGGCTGTCCGGCTTGCCATTTCACCAGTTCAGGCTTGCGGGCAATCATCTCCGGCGGCGGCGTCCAGGTCGGCCATTCCCTGCCGTACTGGATGTTGGCGCGACCCGACCAGCGGAAGCCATCCTTGCCGATGCCGACGCCGTAGCGAATGGCGTCGCCACCCGGCTGGACGAGATAGAGCATGCGCTCCTTGAGATGGACGACGATGGTGCCGGGCGCCTCGCCTGTCGTGTCGACGACGATCTGGCGACGGAATTCCGGCTTGACCTTCAGATATGGCACTTCCGGCACGTTGAAGCCGCCGTCGGTCAGCCCGGCATACATGACGCCGGGGCTGGTGATGTTCTTGTCGACGCTGATGCTTGGCCGGATCGGCCGCACGGAACCCGTGGTGACGTCGTCGAGCTCGAGCGCCGGCAGACCCAAGCCCGAGGTCGAGCAACCGGCGGCGCTCAGCAGCGCGAGCGCCCCTGCCCCGGACAGGATGGCGCGGCGGGAAAGATGATGATCGGTTTCGATTGCGTCGCCATTTCGCGGCGGCGTCAGACCTTGCGGCAACTCACGCATATACCCAGACCCTACGCTGTCGGCGGGAAGCACGGTCCGGCCGGATAGCGGGCATTTTCATCATTCATGGTTGATAAAGCGTGAAGACGTTGCACAGCCTGCATTTGCGCATGGCCTTGACGATGTCCGACCTTCTTGCCTGGGCTTGAACGAAGGCTGCTGCACAAAAAGACCTCGGCCGGGTCATATTCCCGGCGCCGGCGTTTCCTACTCCTCGAACCATCAGCGAGGGGCCTCCATGTGCAAGATCTTAAAAACCGACATCAAGCTTTTTGCCGCTGCCATTGTCGCGGCGGCAACCGTTCTCGGTGCCAATGTCAGCCTGGCCGATATCGTGAGCACGCTGAGCGGCGCGAACTGACACCGATCTGCCGCTGGCGCAGTCAGGGAAATCGCCTCTTTACATTCTCCTGGGCCTGAGGATTTATCCTCTTCTTTAAGCTCAAGGGAGACGAGCATGTCCTTCGAAAACTGGGCCGCCTTCGCCGCCGCGTCGACGATCCTCCTCATCATTCCGGGTCCGACCATCCTTCTCGTCGTGTCCTACGCGTTGGGCCAGGGCTGGCGCACCGCTCTGCCTATGGCAATCGGCGTGGCGCTGGGCGACTTCACCGCGATGACCTTGTCGATGCTGGGCATCGGCGCGCTGCTGGCAGCTTCGGCTGGTGTCTTCACCATCCTGAAGCTGATCGGCGCCGGCTATCTGATCTATCTCGGCGTGAAACTGTTTCGCGCCGGCGGCGCGCTGAAAGCCGAACCGCGCACCGACGCGGTCTCCTCGGCCAAGATGATGGCGCACGCCTGGCTGGTCACCGCGCTCAACCCGAAAAGCATCACCTTCTTCGTCGCCTTTCTGCCGCAGTTCCTCGACCGGCACGCCGATTTCTGGACGCAGATGCTGATCTTCGAGACGACCTTCCTCGCGCTCGCCTTCGCCAATGCCTTTGGCTATGCGCTGATCGCCTCACGCGCACGCAACGTGGTGCGCAATCCCAAGGCGATCCGGATCTTCAACCGCACCGGCGGCACGCTGCTGGTCGGCGCCGGCATCGCCACGGTGGCGATGCGTTCCAGCAATTAGCTGTCTTTTTGCTCATGACCCCGAAATTGTTTTCGGGTCATGATCAACCTTACCATTTGACGCTGAACCCAAGATTGCCTTCGAGTATCCGACGCTCGTCGCCGCCGAGATTGGTGGTGTAGTCGCCGGTGGCGAAGATGCTGACCTTGTCCGTCACCTTGGCGATCACACCGCCACCGAATTCGAACGAGGTCGATCTGCCCTCGGTGGAGATATCGGTAGTGTCGAAATTGACATGGCTCGTGCCGCCGAAATCGTGCCAGATGTTGGCCTTGAGGTACGGCTGCAGCGCCATGCCATTGATCGTTGTTTCGCCTTGCAGCCGTGCGCCGAGCCGGCCGGTCACGTTGCCGTCGGTATCGAAGGAAACCGAAGCAAAGCGGTCCGATGCATCGTCGAGCGACAGTTGCTGCCAGACCAGTTGCGCCTGCGGTTCAAGCGTCCAGCCTTGCCCCAGCGCGATGGGATAGCCGCCTTCCAGCGAAGCGGTGACACCGGTCCCGCCGACGTCGATGCCGATGCCGCGCGACGATGTTGCGTCTCCGCCGAAGAAGGTGGCCATGAGGACGCCGTCCAGGTACCAGCCACCCTGACCGATCCGGGTCCAGTAGCCACCGACGCTGGTGCCGTTGATATCCATGCTGCCGACGGACAGATTGTCCCAGCCCAGCGCCTGGCCGCGCACGTCGCCATTCATGCTGGCATAGGCGACGAACAGGCCGGCGCGATCGGTCTGGCCCGACGCGGTTTCGCGGCCGAACAGATCGAAGCCCGCCTGGAGGCCGAACAGGGTGCCGTCGAAGGACGGCGATACCGTTCCTGAATATGCCATCTTGCTGTCCTGGCCGAAGATGCGGCCCCAGACCGGCGACAGCTCGGTGTTCGACAACAGGCTCTGCTCGCCGCGCCGTTCGTGGAAGGTGCCGAGCGTCGTCATCGCCAGATGTTCGGCGACCGGGGGCAAGGCGGAATAGACCGGAACCTCGATGCGATAGAGCAGGATCTCCTCGCCCGCCGCCGGTGTCGGCAGGTCAGGCACATCCGTTGGCACAACCGGCGGCGGCGGGGGCGGATCCGCAACTGGTGCCGGCGGTGGTGCCGGCGGCGGCTCGGGCTCCGGATCGGCGGCCTGCACCGGCGGTGTCGGATCGACCGGCGGGTTGTTGATGTCGCCCTCGGTCGGAGGCGGCGTCGGCGGCAGCTCGGAAGGCGGCGGCGGCGGCGGTTCGGCCGCCGGCGGCTCTGGTTCCGGCGGCGCAGTAGGTTCCAGCGCCGGCGGGGCGGCGGCCGGAGGGGCCGGCGTGTTCAGCGTCGAGCGCAGGTACCAGTTCTCCTCGCTGCCGGCACTGACGCCGCCCTTGAACAGGTAATATTCAAAGGCACCGGCGGCGACCGGGGCGTCGAGCGCGAATGTCGTGGCGCCCGAGGTGGCGCCGTTGATTGCCTGGACGACCATGATGCCGTCCTGCGTGGTCGCAGCCCCCGCGCCGCCGAGATTGACCACGGAGATGCCGGTCGAACCGGAAGCCGTTCCGCTCGACAGGACCAACTTGTCGGATGCGGAGGAATCGTCACCGAGCTCGGTCTGGATAAGCAGCAGGCCCCCCAGCCCGACATAATTGCCCGAAATCGTCAGGCTGTCGGTGGCGCCGGTGGTGCCATTGGTCAGGTCGATGCGGCCGGCATTGGTGACCTGCGCCAACTGGCCTGCCGTAAACGCCTGGATCGCTGCGTTGAAACCACCGCCATAGAGCGTGCTTGCGGCATCGACACTGAGCGAACCCGTGCCGGTGCCGCTGTCGCCGAGCACCAGATTGCCGTCGAGCGTCAGCTCGGTGTCATTGGTGGCGTCGATGCTCTCCCAGTTCTGGAGCCGGCTGACCCCATCCAGTTTGACGTTGTCCAGGGTCAGCGCATCGCTGCCGGCACCACCTGATATGGCGTCCGTGGCACCGAGATTGGCGTTGGTGAGGTTGCTGAGCCTGGCGGTGTCGTTGTCGCCGCCGAGATCGACGGAACCATAGATGATGCCGCCACCGTTCCAGACGAAACTGTCGGCGCCAAAGCTCATCAGTATATCGCCACCGACCGTGCCGCCGGTGACCGTGACGCTGTCATCGCCGCCGCTGACGCTGATGTTGCCGCCGATGGTGCCGCCCGACAGGATGATCGTGTCCTTGTCGAAGCCGGTGACGAGGTTGCGGTCGATGGTGCCGCCGGACATGTTGAAATAGTTCTGGTCGAGCTTCATGTTGACGCGGCCGATGCGGCCACCGGTCATCACGGCGCGGTCGCCATCGTCGAAGAAATCGACGATGCGTCCGCCGGTCATGGTGAAGGTGTCGAGGCCGTCGCCCTGGTTGAGCGAGCCGATCTGGCCGCCGCTCATGTTGAAGTCGTCGATGCCGGCGCCCTGCTGGACATTGCCGCCGACGGTACCCGCGCCAATGGTGAAGAAATCCGTGCCGCCGCCCTGATCGACGGTGCCGGTGATGGTGCCGGACTGCATGTCGATGCGGTCCGTGCCGACACCAAAGGTGACGTTGCCTGATATCTGCCCGGTGCCGCCGGCGGGAAAATTCAGCGTGTTATCGCCATCGGCATCGGTGAGGCTGCCGCCCGAGTCGCCGCTATCGCAGGTGTAGACGGTGTTTCCAGCGGATGGACCCAGCACGCATGCGGCAAACGCGGCGGAGTTGGGCAGCAACGCAAAAGCTGTAGTTGAGAAGATGCTAATAAGCCACGGGTGTAGCGGCTGCGGCTTTCGCCGTAGCGAAGCAACTGCCACCTGAGCATCCCCCGAACGACTGTTCGGAGGCGAGTTCTTCATATGCCGCATCGCGTCCCCTCTCGATTCGCGATTCCAGCCCCCGCCAGCCGCCGTAATGAAGACACAATTCATTCGATTTTACAAAGCCTAATCTGCCCCGCATGGTTGCTAAACTGCAAAGACTACTGAAATGATCTGGCGTAGCGCGCGGTTGGCGTGTCCGTGGCCCATGCTTTAGGATCGGTTTGGGCCGAAGGATCGAGGCCCTGTCACGGATCGATGAAAGGACATCGCATGGCAACCAGGGACGCATTCGGCCTGGCGCTTTCGGGCGCGACGGCGGCGGGATCCACCCCCTACAGCCAGGCGGTGCGTGAACTGCAGTGCTTCATCGGCGACCCCGTAGCCTCCGACGACCGCGCCATCGCGGAAGATCCCGGCTTCGTCATGGCGCATGTCTTCAAGGGCTATCTGTTCGGCCTCGCCACCGAGCGGGAGGCGACAGCGGTGGCCAAGGCTTGCCATGAGGCGTCACTGCCGCTTGCCGCGACCACGCGCGAGCGGGCGCATGTCACAGCCCTGGGTCATCTCGCCAACGGACGCTGGCATCAAGCCAGCCGCATTCTCGAGGACATCACCATCGAGACCCCGCGCGACGGGCTGGCGCTGCAGGTCGGCCACCAGATCGATTTCTTCACCGGCAATGCACGCATGCTGCGCGACCGCATCGCACGCGCCCTGCCGTCCTGGCAAAGCGGCATGCCCGGCTACCACGCCATGCTCGGCATGCACGCCTTCGGGCTGGAGGAAATGGGTGACTATGTCAGGGCCGAGCAGCTTGGCCGCGCGGCGGTCGACATCGAGCCGCGCGACGGCTGGGCGCAGCATGCCGTCGCCCATGTCATGGAAATGCAGAGCCGGCAAAGGGATGGCATCGCCTGGATGCAGGCCAACCCGGAAGCGTGGACAAGGGAAAGCTTCCTGCAGGTGCACAATTGGTGGCACCTGGCGCTGTTCCACTATGATCTCGGCGAGACCGACGCGGTGCTGGCCCTCTATGACGGCCCCATCTACAGCGTGCAATCGACGATGGCGCTCAACATGGTCGATGCCTCGGCAGTCCTGTGGCGGCTCGCCCTCGGCGGCGTCGATGTCGGCGACCGCTGGGCGGCGCTCGCCGCCAATTGGCATAAGGCCGGCGCCGGCAATTATGCCTTCAACGATGCCCACGCGATGATGGCCTTTGTCGGTGCAGGGTTAGATGCGCCGGCCCTCGCTTTGCTTGAGGCTCAGCGCGAGGCCATGCGTGGCAGCGACGACAATGCGGCTTTCACGCGGGATGTCGGCCATCCGCTGACGCTCGCCATCAAGGCATTCGGTGAGGGCAGTTACGCCGAGACCGTGCGCCTGATCCGGCCGATCCGATCGATCTCCCATCGCTTCGGCGGCAGCCACGCCCAGCGCGATGTTATCGACCTGACGCTGATCGAGGCAGCGTTGCGCGCCGGTGACGGTGCGCTGGCCAGGGCGCTCACGGCCGAGCGTTCGATGGCGCGGCCCGACAGTCCGCTGTCAGCGCTGTTTGTGCGACGCGCCGCCGATTTGTCGGAGAATTGACCCGAAGCGGATCTTGTTTTAAAAACTGGCCAAGTCAGATTTTTTCGAGACCCGAAAAAATTAACTGGCGTGGGAGGAAGACATGTATCTGGGCCTCGATCTCGGAACGTCGGGCGTCAAGGCGCTGCTGATCGATGCCGGGCAAACCGTCATCGGTTCCGGCCATGGTTCGCTTGATGTTTCACGGCCGCATCCCGGCTGGTCGGAACAGAATCCCGAGCACTGGATCCGGGCCTGCGAAGACGCAATTGCCGAGCTCAAATCCTCCCATCCGGATGAACTCGCCGCGGTCAAGGGCATCGGCCTGTCCGGCCACATGCATGGCGCCACGCTGCTCGACGCCGCCGACAAGGTGCTGCGTCCCTGCATCCTGTGGAACGACACGCGCAGCCATGCCGAGGCGGCTGTCCTCGATGCCGATCCGCGCTTCCGCGCCCTGACCGGCAACATCGTCTTTCCCGGTTTCACGGCGCCGAAACTTGCCTGGGTGAAAAACAACGAACCTGCTCTCTTCGCCAAGGTCGCAAAAGTGCTGCTGCCCAAGGATTTCCTGCGGCTCTGGCTTTCGGGCGAACACATTTCGGAAATGTCGGATTCTGCCGGTACCTCCTGGCTCGATGTCGGCAAGCGGCGCTGGAGTACGGACCTGCTCGCAGCGACGTCGCTCGACGAGGAGCAGATGCCGTCGCTGGTCGAGGGTACGCACAAGGCAGGCGCACTGCGCAGTGAATTGGCCTCGAAATGGGGCGTCCAGGCCGGCATTCCAATCGCCGGCGGCGCCGGCGACAATGCGGCCTCGGCCTGCGGCATGGGCACGGTCGGCGCCGGCCACGCTTTCGTCTCGCTCGGCACATCGGGCGTGCTGTTTGCCGCCAACGCTTCCTACCTGCCCAACCCGGCTAGCGCGGTTCACACCTTCTGCCACGCCCTGCCGAACACCTGGCACCAGATGGGGGTCATCCTGTCGGCGACGGATTCGCTCAACTGGCTGTCCGAAATCACCGGGAAGAGCGCCGGCGAATTGACCGCCGAGCTCGGCGATACATTGAAGGCGCCGAGCGGCGTGTCCTTCCTGCCTTATCTCTCGGGTGAGCGCACACCCTACAATGATGCCGCCATTCGCGGCGCGTTCGCCGGGCTGGCGCATGAATCGAGCCGTGCCGTGCTGACCCAGGCCGTGCTGGAGGGTGTAGCCTTTGCCTTCCGCGACAGCCTCGAAGCCCTGGCCACGGCCGGCACGAGTCTGACGCGGGTGACGGCGATCGGCGGCGGTTCCCGCTCGCGCTACTGGCTGAAGGCGATTGCCACCGCGCTTCAACTGCCTGTCGACATTCCCGCCGACGGCGACTTCGGCGCCGCCTTTGGCGCCGCACGGCTCGGCCTGATCGCTGCGACTGGTGCCGATCCCCTGGAAGTCTGTACGGCACCGAGGACGGATGCCACGATCGAACCGGACGCGGCGCTTGGCGGCGTCTATGCCGATGCCTATCAGCGCTACCGGGAGCTGTACCCGGCGATCAGGGCTGTAACCGCGTGATTCAGTGCGAGGCGCCCCCCTCTGCCCTGCCGGGCATCTCCCCCTCTAGGGGGGAGATCGGCAGCGTTGACGGCTTTACTCGTCTTGCAAGGTTGATAATTAGCGATGGCGGGAAAGACAGCCAATCTCCCCCCTTGAGGGGGAGATGGCCGGCAGGCCAGAGGGGGGCGCTTCGCACCCGCCTCGCCCAGAAGTCCTTACTGCGCAGGCACCTTGTCGAGAAAGCCGGTGACGCTCTTCAGGCGGCCGTTCTCGATGATTCCGATGTCGGTACCTTCGATCACCGATGGCGTCCCCTCAGGCCCGAGATTCCACGAGAAGCGGATCTTGTCGGCAAAACCGTCCGGCGTGCCCTTCAGCGAGAACCGGAAGCCGGCAAAGCGCTGCTGCACGCCGTCGATCAGAGCCGCGACGCCTTCATGGCCGTCGCCCTGCATGAGCGGATCACGATAGCTGACGTCTTCCGTGAAGGTCGCCTTGAGCAATTCGGTCCGGCGGACGGCATCGCTTTCGTTCCAGGCGGTGATGTAGTTTTCAGCGATCTTGGTGAGGTCGGTCATGGTCTGTCTCCTTCATTTGACGGTTTTGACATGACCCTTTTCAACCGGCGCTGGCCTGAAACCAATTACGCCTGAGGTAATGGCGGCAGAACTTTGTGAGAGGACAGAAATCATGAGCAGCGGATTTTTCGGCGACATCAAGAAAATCAAATATGAAGGGCCGGATTCGACCAATCCGCTGGCCTATAGGTTCTACAATCCCGACGAGCTCGTCGCCGGCAAACGGCTGGAAGACCATCTGCGCTTCGCCGTCGCCTACTGGCACTCCTTTGCCTGGCCGGGCGGCGATCCGTTCGGCGGCCAGACCTTCGACCGGCCGTGGTTCCCCAAGGCAGGTGGCACCGACACGATGGAGCTGGCAAAGCTGAAAGCGGACGTCGCCTTCGAGATGTTCTCGCTGCTCGGCGCGCCCTATTTCTGCTTCCACGACGCCGATGTGCGGCCGGAAGGCAAGGATTTTTCCGAAAGTGCCGCGCGCCTCGACGAGATCGCCGATTACTTCGCGGGGAAGATGAAGCAGACCGGCGTCAAGCTGCTTTGGGGCACCGCCAATCTGTTCTCCAATCGCCGCTTCATGTCGGGGGCGGCCACCAATCCCGATCCGGATGTCTTTGCCTACGCAGCGGCGACGGTAAAAAGCTGCATCGACGTCACCAAGCGGCTGAAGGGCGAAAACTACGTGCTGTGGGGCGGGCGCGAAGGCTATGAGACGCTGCTCAACACCGACCTCGCGCGCGAGCAGGAACAGGCCGGCCGGTTCCTCAGCATGGTCGTCGACTACAAGCACAAAATCGGCTTCAAGGGCGCGATCCTGATCGAGCCGAAGCCGCAGGAGCCGACCAAGCATCAGTATGATTACGATGTCGCCACGGTCTACGGCTTCCTCAAGCGCTTCGGGCTGGAGAAGGAGGTCAAGGTCAATATCGAGCAGGGCCACGCCATCCTGGCCGGCCATTCCTTCGAGCACGAACTGGCTCTGGCCAATGCGCTCGGCATTTTCGGTTCGATCGATATGAACCGCAACGACTATCAGTCGGGATGGGACACCGACCAGTTCCCCAACAACGTGCCGGAAATGGCACTGGCCTACTACCAGGTCCTGCAGGCCGGCGGCTTCAAGACCGGCGGCACCAATTTCGACGCCAAGCTGCGCCGCCAGTCGCTCGATCCGCAGGACCTGCTGATCGGCCATATCGGCGGCATGGACTCTTGCGCACGTGGCCTGAAAGCCGCGGCCCGCATGGTTGAGGACAAGGCGCTATCGGCGCCGCTGGCCGAACGTTATGCCGGCTGGAACACGGCCGAGGGCAAGGCGATGCTCGCCGGCAAGCGCACGCTTGAGGATATCGCCGAGCGTGTCGTCAAGAAGAAGATCGAGCCGCAGCCGAGGTCCGGCCGCCAGGAACTGCTGGAAAATATCGTCAACCGCTACGTGTAAGGCGCGCGCCGCTCCATCTCTGGACCGACATCCGGCACCACTGGATGAAAGCCGCCGCCATCGCTATCTGCTAGTCAGCCCACTTCGCGAGAGGCTGCCGAGGATCGCACAGATCTTCGGCAGCCAGCGTGAGATCAAGATGCCACGCGTGTCGCCGAAAGAGAGCCCGTGCGGCAGCCTTTATTTTTATGCATGTCGTCATCCCAAAACCGCTGGCACTTTTGGGCGACATGCATTGGCGGGAGACGGAAAATGGCAGAGGATCGAATCATCGTGCGCCCGGCGCAGGCGAGCGATATTCCGGCGTTGAAGCAGGTGCTGCAGGAAACGTTCGAAGGCACATGGCTGCCGAACATCACCGAAGCAGCGGCGCGGTGCTATGTCGAGACGGATATTGGCGGGCGCTATGTCGACCGGAGCTGGCCTGAGTTCGCCGTTGCCGAGATCGATGGCGAGGTCGCCGGCCTGATCCATTGGCGCGCGGATTTCATCGAGGCCCTGCACGTCATGGCATCCCGTCAAGGCCAAGGTGTCGGCCGCAAGCTGCTTTCCCATGCCGAACAGGCAATCGGCACCGCCGGGTTGGCGCAGGCGCGGCTGGAAACCGACACGTTCAACCTGCCGGCACAAGCCCTCTACAAGGCGGTCGGCTATGTCGAGAAAAACCGCTATCCAGACGACGAATGGGACAGTGGCTTTACCACGAGTGCTGTTCGAAAAGCGGCTGTAGATCTCTCCTTGACCTGACCTGCCAAGGCGCAGGAACAGCTTTGCGCATGGCCCGGTCCCGCGACACGGTTTTGCCCTTCGACGCCCTTCAATGACCTCGCTCTTGCCTTCAAACAGCCGTCACGAATCTCGTATAAGACTGGCTCGTGGCGGGAGAGGAAGAAGGAGGCGAACCGATATGCAGAACGAACGTGAAATCGACGCCCTGCTCTCACCTGGCGAGGCTGGATCGATCATCGACCGGCTGATGGCGATGCCGCGGAAAACGGACGACGCCAAGATTTCGAATGAATGGGATCGCGCCGTGGCCAGCCGCTTCGAGACCCGTCTGGCCAGACAGATGCGCTCGCAAATCGACGGCGACCGCCAGAACGCGGCCTGATCGCGCGTTGAAACCTACCCCCTCCGCAACCTGACCGGCGCTTCGCCGAAAGTCTTTGAAAACGCCCTCGAAAATGCCGCGGCGGACGAGAACCCGGTCCGCCCGGCAATGTCGGCCATGGCAACCCTTGTGTCGACCACCAGCCGGCGCGCGGCACCGAGGCGCAGCCTGAGATAATAGGCGCCCGGCGTCTCGCCGATCGACTTGCGAAAGATGCTCTCCAATGTCCGCGCCGTCACCCCGGCGCGCTTTGCCACTGCTTCTATGGTCAGCGGCTGGTCGACATGCGCTTCCATCAGCCGGATGGCTTGCGCAAGGCGCGGGTCGTAGCCGTCGAGCCGGCCGAGCGAGACCAGCGGCTGTGCGTCGGTGGCGGCGCGCGCCTGGTCGTAGATGAAGACGCTGGCGACATCGAGTGCGACGGCCATGCCGAGCCGCGTACGGATGAGATGCAGCATCAGGTCGAAGGTCGGCGACGCGCCACCCGACGTGAACACCGGCCCGTCGATGACATAGCGGTCAGGGCGGACATCGACGCCGGGAAAGGCCGAGGAAAAATCCTCCATGTCCTCCCAGTGGGTGGTGGCGCTGCGCCCTTCCAGCAGGCCGGCGCGAGCCACCAGCCAGGTGCCCGCCTCGACACCGCCGCAAGCACGCGCCGTGCGTGCCGCCCGGCGCAGTCCGGACAACAGAGCCGACGTTGCATAATTCTGGGTGCCGAAGCCGGCGACGACGACAAGGACGTCGGTTGGCTCGCCCGCGTCGAAACGGCCACTGACCGCCACCGGCAGGCCGCATGTGGTGACCGGAGCCTCGCCGGTCACCGAGACCAGCCGAAAATCGAACAGGGTCTCGCCGGAGATGCGGTTGGCGGCCCGCAGTGGATCGACGGCGGATGCGACGCACATGATGGACGAGCCGGAAAACACCAGCAGCGTCACCTTGAGCGGCGAGCGCTCGGCGCGAAAGATCGTCGGTTTTTCGCTTTTCGTCATGGAAGCTTCGTAAAACGCAAAACAGTTTCCGGCAAGTCGGGCATTGTTGTGGTCATCTTTGTGCATGTCGTTATCCCAAAACCGGTTCCCACTTTTGGGCGACATGCATACTATTGGAGGAGAATTCCATGCCGCTTGCGATGAACCGCGAGGTCTTCATTACCTGTGCCGTGACTGGGTCCGGCGGGTCGCAGGACCGCAGCCCTCATGTGCCGCGCTCGCCAAAGCAGATCGCCGATTCGGCCATCGACGCGGCCAAGGCTGGCGCCGCAATCGTGCACTGCCACGTCCGCGACCCCGAAACCGGCAAGCCCAGGCGCGATGTGCATCTCTACCGCGAAGTGACCGAGCGCATCCGCGAGGCAGAAGTCGACGTCATCCTCAACCTGACCGCCGGCATGGGCGGCGACATGGTGTTCGGATCGCCGGAAGCGCCGCTGCCGCTCAACGAAAAAGGCACAGACATGGGCGGCGCCACCAACCGCATGGAACATGTGCGCCAATGCCTGCCGGAAATCTGCACGCTCGACTGCGGCACCATGAATTTCGCCGAGGCCGACTATGTCATGACCAACACGCCCGGCATGCTGCGCGCCATGGGCGGCATGATGACGGCGCTCGGCGTCAAGCCGGAGATCGAGGCCTTCGACACCGGTCATCTGTGGTTCGCCAAGCAGCTGGTCGAGGAAAAGGTGCTCAATCCGGATGCACTGGTGCAGCTCTGCATGGGCGTGCCGTGGGGCGCGCCCGACGACCTCAACACCTTCATGGCGATGGTCAACAATGTGCCGTCGACCTGGAACTGGTCGGCCTTTGCCATCGGCCGCAACCAGATGGCCTATGCTGCTGCGGCGGTGCTGGCCGGCGGCAATGTCCGCGTCGGTCTCGAAGACAATCTCTGGCTCGACAAGGGCGTACTGGCGACCAATGCGCAGTTGGTCGAGCGCGCCGCCAGCATCGTCACCAATCTCGGCGCCAGGATCCTTGGGCCGGAAGAGGTACGGCAGAAGCTCAACCTCACCAAGCGGGCGCCGATCGCGGCATAAATTATTCGTCGGGAGGGTCGGCATGACTACCGTAAAATTCACCGCAATGAAGGATGGCGACCGGGACGACTACGAGTTCCTGACCGCGCATGAGATCGACTATGCCGCCAGGACCGGCGAGCGGCTGCTCGATGCGCTGGTGCAGCTCGACGCGGGCCTTTCGGGCTACAAGATCACCCGGCTCGGCCATTCGCTGCAGGCGGCGACGCGTGCCTGGCGCGACGGCGCCGACACCGACTGGATCGCCTGCGCGCTACTGCACGACATCGGCGACATCTATGCGCCTTACAATCACGACGAATATGCCGCTTCGATCCTGAAACCCTTCGTGCGCGAACAATGCACTTGGGTGGTGGAGAAACATGGCGACTTCCAGCGGCTCTACTATGCCCATCACCTCGGCGGTAACCGCCATGCGCGCGACCGCTTTGCCGGCCACGCCTATTTCGACGATTGCGACCAGTTTTGCGAACGCTGGGACCAGTCCAGCTTCGACCCCGATTATGACACGCTGCCGATCGAATTCTTCCGGCCCTTCGTCCTCGAAGTCTTTGCCCGCAAGGCATACGACCCGTCCGTGATCCGCGCCGGCGAACGCGTGCCGCTCATAGATCCCACAACCGCCATGACCAGAACCGGAGCTTCCGCATGAGCATCATCAACAAGGCAGCCGCCATCGGTGGCGGCGTCATCGGCGCCGGCTGGGTGGCGCGGCTGCTGCTCAACGGCATCGACGTGTCGATCTTCGATCCCGATCCCGAGGCGTCGCGCAAGGTCGGCGAAGTGATGAAGGGCGCGCGCCGCGCCTACAAGCAGATGGTACCCGGCGGTTTGCCAAAAGAGGGCAAGCTGACCTTTGCCAAGACCATCGCCGAGGCAGTGGCCGATGCCGATTTCATTCAGGAAAGCGTGCCGGAACGGCTCGACCTCAAGCACCGGGTGCTCGCCGAGATCGATACCCACGCGCCGGCCAATGCGATTGTCGGTTCCTCGACCTCCGGCATCAAGCCAACCGACATGCAGGTGGCGATGAAGAAGCATCCGGAGCGGCTGGTCGTCGGCCATCCGTTCAACCCGGTCTATCTCCTGCCGCTGGTCGAGATCGTGGGCGGCGAGCAGACCTTTCCCGAGGCGATCGAGGTCGCCAAGGAGATGTATGCCTCGATCGGCATGAAGCCGGTCGTCATCCGCAAGGAGATCGAGGCCTTCGTCGGCGACCGCCTGCTCGAAGCGGCATGGCGCGAGGCGCTGTGGCTGATCAAGGACGGCATCTGCACGGTCGAGGAACTCGACGACATCATGCGCTACGGCTTCGGCCTGCGCTGGGCGCAGATGGGCATGTTCCAGGTCTATCGCGTCGCCGGTGGCGAGGCCGGCATGCGCCACTTCATGGCGCAGTTCGGGCCCTGCCTGAAATGGCCATGGACCAAGCTGATGGATGTGCCGGAGTTCAACGACGAACTGGTCGACCTGATCGCCACGCAATCGGACGACCAGGCACATGGGCTGTCGATCCGCGAACTGGAAAAAATCCGCGACGACAATCTGGTCGCCATCATGGACGCGCTGTCGAAGCAGAACAAAGGCAAGGGCTGGGGCGCCGGCGCGCTGCACAAGGACTATACCAGGCAACTGGCCAAGCTGGCGGCGAAGAAGCCCACGGCCTCCAAGGCGGCCGAGAAGGCCAAAGCCTTGAAACCGGTGAAGAAAGCCGAAAAGCCGAAGAAGAAGCCCGGCAAGAAGAAAGGCTGAGAGCATGGATTTCGGGCTGTCGGAGGAACAGAGGCTCATCGTCGAGACGACGCGTGCGTTCGTCGAGAACGAGCTTTACCCGCATGAGCGCGAGGTCGAGCGCACCGGCGTGCTGCGCCGCGACCTGATCGAGGAGATCAAGGTCAAGGCGATCGAAGCTGGGCTCTATGCCGCCAACATGCCGGCCGATGTCGGCGGTGCTGGCCTCGATACGGTGACTTGGCTGCTCTACGAAAAGGAGCTTGGCCGCGCCAATTACGCGCTGCACTGGACTTGCGTGGCGCGGCCCTCCAACATCCTCCTGGCCGGCACGCCGGAGCAGCGCGAGAAATATCTGTTCCCCTGCATCCGCGGCGAGAAATGGGACTGCCTGGCGATGACCGAGCCGGGCGCAGGCTCCGATTTGCGCGGCATGAAGGCGACCGCCGTACAGGACGGCGACGACTGGGTGCTGAACGGCACCAAGCATTTTATCTCCCACGCCGACCTCGCCGACTTTGCCATCGTTTTCATGGCCTCAGGCGAAGAGGATTCGCCGCGCGGCAGGCGCAAGAAGATCACCGCATTCTTCGTCGACAAAGGGACGAAGGGCTTCACCGTCCGCGATGGCTACCGCAACGTCTCGCATCGCGGCTACACCAACGCCATCCTCGAATTCGACGATTGCCGGCTTCCCGCCGCCCAAGTGTTGGGCGAAGTCCACAAGGGGTTCGACGTCGCCAATTCATGGCTCGGCGCCACCCGGCTGCAGGTCGGCGCCACCTGCCTCGGCCGCGCCGAGCGGGCGCTTGGCCATGCCATCGAGTATGCCGCGCAGCGCCAGCAGTTCGGCCAGCAGATCGGCAAGTTCCAGGGCGTGTCGTTCAAGCTTGCCGACATGGCGACCGAATTGAAGGCCGCCGACCTGATGGTGTTCGAAGCCGGCTGGAAGTACGATCAGGGCACTGTCACCGATCAGGACATGGCCATGGCCAAGCTGAAGGCCACCGAGATGCTTGCATACGTTGCCGATGAGGCGATCCAGATTCATGGCGGCATGGGACTGATGGACGATTTGCCACTGGAGCGCATCTGGCGCGACGCGCGCGTCGAGCGCATCTGGGAAGGCACGTCAGAGATCCAGCGCCACATTATTTCAAGGGCGCTGCTGCGTCCGTTCGGGGCATAACATATGCATAAACTTGAGCGTCTCCTGCGGCCGAAATCGATCGCCGTCTTCGGCGGTGCGCAGGCCGCGGCCGTCGTCGCGCAATCGATCAAGATGGGCTTTGCCGGCGAGATCTGGCCGGTGCATCCGACCAAGGACGAGGTCGCGGGCCGCAAGGCCTATCGTTCGGTCGCCGATTTGCCTGACGCGCCGGACGCCGCCTTTGTCGGCGTCAATCGGCATTTGACCATCGAGGTGATCAAGGCGCTGGCCGAGCGCGGCGCCGGCGGCGCCGTCTGCTTTGCCGCCGGCTTCCTTGAGACCGAGGCCTACGACGACGACGGCGAGCGGCTGCAGGCCGAGCTGGTTGCGGCAGCCGGCTCGATGCCGATCATCGGGCCGAATTGCTACGGCCTGATCAATTATGCCGACGGCGCGCTTTTGTGGCCCGACCAGCATGGCGGCATAAGACTGGCCGAGGGCGGCAAGGGCGTCGCCATCATCACCCAGTCCTCCAACATCGCCATCAACATGACGATGCAAAGGCGCGGCCTGCCGATCGCTTTCCTGATGACCGCCGGCAACCAGGCGCAGACCGGGCTGTCCGAAATGGCGCTTGGCCTGATCGAGGACGAGCGGGTCACGTCGCTCGGCCTGCACATCGAGGCTTTCGATTCGGTAGCCGGCTTCGAGCGGCTGGCAGCACGGGCGCGCGAGCTGAAAAAGCCGATCATCGCCATGAAGGTCGGCCGTTCCGAACAGGCCAGGCAGGCGACCGTCTCGCATACCGCGTCGCTGGCCGGCTCGGATGCGGCCTCGGGTGCGTTCCTGCGGCGGCTCGGCATTGCGCGTGTCGATTCGATTCCCGCCTTCATCGAAGCGCTGAAGCTGCTGCACATCACCGGACCTTTGCCCGGCTATAGGCTGTCGTCGATGAGCTGCTCCGGCGGCGAGGCCTCTGTCATGGCCGACAGCGCCGAAGGGCGCTGGGTCAATTTCCCTGTGCTGACCGACAGCCACCGCGCCCATGTCAAATCGACGCTCGGGCCGCTGGTCGCGGTCGCCAATCCCTTGGACTATCACACCTTCATCTGGAACAACGAGCCGGCGATGACCGCCACCTTCACCGCAATGGTGTCGGGCGGCTTCGACCTCAACATGCTGGTGCTGGATTTTCCGCGACCTGATCGTTGTTCGGTCACCGATTGGTGGGCGACGCTGCGCGCCTTCGAATCGGCGCTGAAGACCAACAAGGCGCATGGCGCGATCGTCTCGTCGCTGCCGGAAAACCTGCCGGAGGAGTACACCGCCGAACTGATGGCGCGCGGCATGGTGCCGTTGTTCGGCATTTCGGAAGCCATGGATGCCGCCGGGGCGGCGGCCTTCATCGGTTGGGCTTGGGCCGAACCACAGGCGCAGCCGATCGACACTTCTGCTGCCGGTGCGCCTCGTGGCGACCATGTCACGCCCGACGAGGCCGAAGCAAAATCGCGGCTGATCAAGGCCGGCCTGCCTGTGCCGAAGGGCGAACGCGCCGCCAATGCGGTCGAGGCGGTGATCTCTTCCATGGCGCTTGGCTTCCCGGTGGCGCTGAAGGCGCTCGGCGTCAGCCACAAATCCGAAGTTGGCGCCGTCAGGCTCAACCTCAGGGATGCCGAATCCGTCAGCACCGCGGCGCATGACCTGTTGCCGCTCGGCACCGGGCTCTATGTGGAGCGCATGGTGCGCGACGGTGTCGCGGAACTGATCGTCGGCTTCACCCGCGACCCGATGTTCGGCGCGGTGATGACCTTGGGCACCGGCGGCGTGCTGGTCGAACTGTTGCGCGACAGCGTCACGCTGATGCTGCCGGCAACCCGCGACGACATCGAGGCGGCATTGCGCGGCCTGAAACTGTTCCCGCTGCTCGAAGGCTATCGCGGCCGGCCGAAAGCCGATGTCGCGGCCGCCATCGATGCCATCTCGGGCATTGCCGGCTTCGTGCAGGAGAATGCCGGCGAGATCGAGGAACTCGACATCAACCCGCTGATCGTCTGTGCAGAGGGCAAGGGCGCCTGGATCGCCGACGCGCTGCTGGTGCTGGGAGAGAACAAGAATGTCTGACGTCATTTCTACCCGCCGCGAGGGCCCGATCCTCGAAGTCACCCTCGACCGGCCCAAGGCCAACGCCATCGACCTGAAGACCTCGCGGCTGATGGGCGAGACCTTCAAGGCGTTCCGCGACGATCCGGAATTGCGCGTCGCCATCGTCAAGACCGCCGGCGACAAGTTCTTCTGTGCCGGCTGGGACCTCAAAGCCGCTGCCGGCGGCGATGCCGTCGATGGCGACTATGGCGTCGGCGGCTTTGCCGGGCTGCAAGAATTGCGCGACCTCAACAAGCCGGTGATCGCTTGCGTCAACGGCATGGCGGTCGGCGGCGGCTTCGAGCTGGCGCTGTCCTGCGACCTCATCTATGCCTCCGATCATTCCTCCTTCGCGCTCCCCGAAATCCGCGCCGGCACGCTGGCCGACGCGGCAACGATCAAACTGCCGAAGCGCATCCCCTACCATGTCGCCATGGACCTTCTGCTGACCGGCCGCTGGATGGATGTGGCCGAGGCGCATCGCTGGGGCCTGGTCAACGAAGTGCTGCCCAAGGAGAAGCTCGAGGACCGTGTCTGGGAGATCGCCCGGCTGCTCGCAGGCGGCCCGCCGCTGGTCTTTGCAGCGATCAAGGAGACCGCGCGTGTGGCCGAGGCGCTGACCTTCCAGGACGCCATGAACAAGGTGACCCGCCGCCAGCTGCCGACGGTCGATGCCCTCTACGGCTCCGAGGATGGCATGGAGGGTTTTCGCGCTTTTGCGGAGAAGCGTGAGCCGGTTTGGAAGGGGAAGTAGTGGATACCGCCGGAACGATGGCGCTTACCCCCCTCTGGCCTGCCGGCCATCTCCCCCTCAAGGCGGGAGATTGGCAGCTTCGATCTCTGCACTCTTCTTGCGACGCAGAAGGTTGGCGAAAGTCTTCGCAACATCCGATCTCCCCCCTTGAGGGGGAGATGTCCGGCAGGACAGAGGGGGGCGCCCTGGCTCAGCCTTGGGCGCCTTTCCAGCACCCATGACCGATTACAAAATCCTCATCGACGCCGAGACCTGGGCGTTCATAGAGCGGACCAATTCCTACTATCCGCCCGACACGATCGATTACACGATCGCGCAGCAGCGCGGGATCTATGACCGCATGTGCCGCGAATTCTTTGCCGGCTATCCCGAAGGCGTGGCGGTCGAAACCTCAGCCATTGCGACGCCCACGCACGACATCCCGATCCGCACCTACCGAAGCACACACAAAGCTGCGGTGACGGTGCTCTATGTCCATGGCGGCGGCTTCATCCTCGGTGGGCTGGACAGCCACGACGATGTCTGCGCCGAGCTCTGTGCCCGCACCGGCTATGAGGTGGTCTCGGTCGATTATCGGCTGGCGCCGGAGCATCTGCATCCGGCGGCCTTCGACGATGCGATGAGCGCCTTCGAATGGGCCGCCGCCAATCGCGATCATCCTATCGTGCTGTGCGGCGACAGCGCCGGCGGCAATCTCTGCGCCGCCGTCAGTCACGCCACGCGTGACCGTTCGAAAAGGCCGTTTGGCCAGGTGCTGATCTATCCCGGCCTCGGCGGAGACCGCGCGAAAGGCTCCTATGTCAAGCACGCCGAAGCGCCAATGCTGACCGTGCGCGATCTCGAATTCTACAAGCATATCCGCACCGGCGGCGTTGATAGGACCGGGGACATCACGCTGTCGCCGCTCGCCGACACCGACTTCTCCAACCTGCCGCCGACAGTACTGATCACCGCCGAGTGCGACCCGCTGTCGTCGGATGGCGAGAGCTATCACGACCTGGTCGTGGCGGCGGGCGGACGCGCAACCTGGTTCGAGGAAACGGGGCTGGTGCATGGTTATCTCCGAGGCCGGCACACGGTCGGCCGCGCCCGCGCAAGCTTCACCCGGATCGTCGATGCGGTGACCGCGCTTGGACAGGGCGATTGGCGCTGGTGATCGCGGCTGGACTCTGAGGACCGACCGGCCCCGGCTCATCCCACCGAAGCGGCCGCCGCACGGCCGGCGCTGCGGCCGGAAAAGATGCAGCCGCCGAGGAAGGTGCCCTCAAGCGCCGCATAACCATGCACACCGCCGCCGCCAAAACCGGCGGCTTCGCCGACGGCGTAGAGTCCCGCAACCGGCTGGCCATCGGCACCCAGCACGCGGCTGTCGAGATCGGTCTGCAGGCCGCCCAGCGTCTTGCGCGTCAGGATGTTGAGGCGCACCGCTATCAGCGGGCCGTTTGCCGGATCGAGCATCTTGTGCGGCTTGGCCGTGCGGATCAGCCGGTCGCCGAGATAGGCGCGCGCCCCGCGCAGAGCGGTGATTTGCATGTCCTTGGAGAACGGGTTGTCGAGCTGCCGGTCGCGGGCGCGGATTTCGCGCTCGACTTGGGCTACCTCAAGAAGCGGCTCGCCGCCGGCAAGCGCGTTCATGCGCGCGACCAGCGTCGGCAAGTCGGCCTCGACGATGAAATCCTCGCCCTTCTCCATGAACGCCTTGACCGGGCTCGGAATGCCCGATGTGGCGCGACCGAGCACCTGGCGCCAACTCTTGCCGGTCAGGTCCGGGTTCTGTTCGGAGCCCGACAGCGCGAACTCCTTCTGGATGATCTTCTTGGTCAGGATGAACCAGGAATAGTCGAAGCCGGTGCTCATGATGTGGCTGAGTGTGCCCAGCGTATCGAAACCGGGATAGAGCGGCACCGGCAGGCGCTTGCCGCGCGCATCGAGCCACAGCGATGACGGGCCGGGCAGGATGCGGATCGCATGATCGGTCCAGACCGGCCCCCAATTCTTGATGCCCTCGACATAGTGCCACATGCGGTCGCGGTTGATGATCGAACCGCCGGCCCGTTCCGTGATCGCCAGCATGCGGCCGTCGACATGATCGGGCACGCCGGTGATCATGCGCTTCGGTGCCGCGCCCAGCCGCTGCGGCCAGTTTTCCCGCACAAGCTGATGGTTGGCGCCGATGCCGCCGGAGGCGACGATCACCGCTTGCGCGTGAAGCTCGAAATCGCCTGATATTTCGCGCGAACTCTTGTGGCCGCGCTCGACAGCGCTGGGCTGCAGGATGTCGCCACGCACACCGGTCACAACAGCACCCGTCCGCGTCAGTTCATTGACGCGGTGGCGGAATTTGAAACTGATCAATCCGCGCTTTTGGGCCTCGCGCACGCGCTGGGCGAACGGTTCGAGCACACCGGGGCCGGTGCCCCAGAAGCGCGGCACCGAATTGCCATGGCCGATGGCATTGCCGCCGCCCCGCTCGGCCCAGCCGACCACAGGAAAGAATTTCAGGCCGCGCTGCATCAGCCAGGAGCGTTTCTCGCCGGCGGCGAAGCCGACATAGGCTTCCGCCCATTTGCGCGGCCAGAAATCCTCCGGCCGATCGAAAGCCGCGGTGCCCAACCAGTCTTCCAACGCCAAGTCATGCGAATCGCGGATGCGCATGCGCCGCTGCTCGGGCGAATCGACGAGAAAAAGGCCGCCGAACGACCAGAATGCCTGGCCGCCCAGCGACTGCTCGGGCTCCTGGTCGACGATGATGATTTTCTTGCCGGCCTCGGCAAGCTCGGCGGCGGCAACCAGCCCTGCAAGGCCGGCGCCGACAATGATCACGTCCGCATCGTCAGCCATCTTTCCTCCCAGAATTAGCCGGCTACTTCAATTGCAAGGGGTCAGACGGTCTCCCAGCCTTCTTTGCCGCCGGCGCGGAAGATGGCATCGATGACTTTCTGGTTGAGCACGGATTCCTCCAGCGTGAAGACGCGCTCCTTGCCGCCCTGTGCTGCACGCGCGAAGGTCTCGACCTCCAGCCGGTATTGCTGCGTGCCGGGAAAGCGGAACACCTGCGCCTCGGTGTGGTTCTGGTTGTGCAGTTCGACGCGGTGGTGGTCGTAGAGCCCGGCATTGAAGGGCGAGAACAACTCGATGAAACCCTTCTCGCCGTGGAACACCATCACCTGGCGCGCCGCCATCTGCGTCGACAGATAGAAGGACAGCTCGAAGTCGCCGAAATCGGCGCGGATCGAGGAGTAGATGTCGGTGCCGAATGTCTTGTCGCGCTCGATCGTCGCCTGCACGCGCAGCGGCTCCTTGCCGGTCGAAAAGCGCGTCGACACGGTCGGGTAGACGCCGATATCGGGCAGCGCGCCGCCGCCGAGGTCGAGCTGGTTGCGCATGTTGCTGGGGTCGACATTGTAGTAGGAGAAGGCACCCTGCACATGGCGCGGCCGGCCGATGGCGCCGCTGGCGATGAGGTCGCGTACTTTGATCCATTGCGGGTGGTAGATGACCATGAAGGCCTCGCAGACCAGCACCTTTTTCTGGTCGCGCAGCTTGATCAGCGGCAGGATGTCCTTGGCGTCGAGCGCCAGCGGCTTTTCGACCAGCACGTGCTTGCCGGCTTCGATGGCCTTGGCCGCCCATTCGACATGCTGCGAGGTCGGCAACGGGATGTAGACGCCATCGACCTCGTCGGAGGCAAGCAGTTCCTCATAGGAGCCGAAGGCATGGCGCGCGCCGAAGCGCTCGGCCAGCGCCTTGGCCTTCGACAGGTCACGGCTGGCGATCGCCGACAGCACGCCGTTCTCCGCCTCGACCATCGCCGGCAACAAATGCTCGCGGCCGATCTTGGCCGTCGACAACACACCCCATCGGAACATCAGGCTTCTCCATCACAATTACAGGCAACGAGGTTTGCCCGAAATCGCCGGAAAAGCCAATGACGAGGGTCAGCCCCTTTTGCCGGTCAGCGTCATGTCGAAGTCGACGATGTTGGAATAGATTGGCGTGCCGACATCCATGCCGTAGCGCGACCTCAGCACCTTGCCGGTGACATGGAATTTGATCGTCCCGGCCTTGAGACCGCCAAGCTCGGCCGTGAACTTTTCCGGAAACGTCTTGCCGCGCGCCGTCAGCCGGCCGCTGACGAGGGCCGTGGTGTCGCTGGTTCGGGTCACGCTGGTAGAGCGGAACTGGATCTCCGGGTTGTTGGCGGCATCGAACACCGCGTCGGAGCGCAGGAAGGCATCGATACGGCTCTGGCCGGTGCCAACGCTTTCGGGAAAGATGGTGAAATTGACCTGCGAGTGCCCGACATCGCTGTTGTCGATGCGGATCGAGCCCTTGAAGCGGGCGAAGGCGCCATTCAGGCCGCCGCCGCCGACCTTGCCGATGGAGAAGCGGATGCTGGAGTTGGCCGGGCTGATCGAATAGCTGCCGGCGGCGTCACCAAGCGCGACGGCCGCTGAAACAGGCATGGCGAGGCAAGCGGCGACCGCCGCAAATCCGAGGATGCGCGTGTACATGGGGATGTTCCTTGTTGGAGGCAGCGCATTTCTCGCGCCCTCACTCCATGAACGAATGAACCGCTCGCTCTATTCCGGATCTGACGAAGGCGTGATCATGCGCATGAGCACGCCATCCCTGAGCTGGAAATGATGCCGCAGTGCCGCCGCAACGTGGAGAGCCACAAGCGCCATGCCGGCATAGGCAAGATACCAATGCGCCGCCGCCCAGAAGCTTTCGGCACCATCCGATTCGGCCAGCGGCAGGTTCGGCATGACGAACAGGTTGAACGGCAGGCTGGGTATCTCCAGCATCGAGACCGACACGAGCGCCCAGCCGGACAAGGGCAAGGCAAGCTGGAACGCGTAGAGCGCAAAATGGGCCAACGGTGCCGCCCGACGTTCCAAAGTCCCGACCGAGCGCGGCAGCGCCGGCGTTGTATTGCCGCAGCGCCAGACGATGCGCAGGATGATCAGGCCGAGCAGCAGGAAGCCGAAGGATTTGTGCAGCTGGATCAGTTCGAAGGCGGTGCGCTGGCTGGTCACCCGCACCATGACGAAGCCGAGTCCGAACTGGCCGATGAAGATCAGCGCAATCAGCCAGTGAAGAATGATCGCGCCCCAGCCATAGCGGGTGGTGCTGTTGGTGATCGATGTTTGCATCGTTGGTGAACGACCGCGATGCCGGTTTTCTTCCACCAGGGGGAGGGGCGAGCCGGCTCTATCCACTCACCTTGAAGAAATCGACAAACGCCCTGAGCGCTGGCCGCATCTGACGGCGGCTCGGATAATAGACAAAGAAGCCGTCGAAGGGCGGGCACCAGTCCTCCAGCACGCGGATCAGCCTGCCGTCGGCGAGCGGGGCGCGGACATAGTCCTCAAAGACGAAGGCGAGCCCGGCGCCGTCGACCGCCGCCTGGGCGATCAGATGGTCCTCGTCGAGGATCAGCGGTCCCTCCACCGCCATCTCGATCGTCTCGCGGCCTTTCTCGAACTCCCAGCGGTAGAGGATGCCGCTGGAGAAGCGGAAGCGGATGCAGCGGTGGCCGGCCAGGTCGCGCGGGTGGCGCGGCTTGGGGTTGACCTCGAAATAGACCGGGGCGCCGACCACCGCGCCGCGAAGGTCCGGCCCGATGCGCACCGCGATCATGTCGCGCTGCAGGCTCTCGCCAAGCCGGACGCCAGCATCGAAGCCGCCTTCCACCACGTCGGTGAAGCGGTCCTCGATGACGATCTCCAGCACGATGTCGGGATAGGCCGACGCAAAGGCGCCCAGCCGTGGCGTCAGCGCCAAATGCGCTGCCGTGCGCGGCACGGTCAGGCGCAGATTGCCGGCCGGCCGGTCGCGCGTCTCGATTGCCGTCTCCAGCGCCAGGTCGATCTCCGACAGCGCCGGCCGCAACCGCTCCAGCAACTGCGCACCTTCTTCGGTCGGCGCGACGCTGCGTGTGCTGCGCGCCAGCAGCCGAACGCCAAGCCGCGCCTCCAGGCTGGATACCGCGTGGCTGACAGCCGAAGGCGCGATGGCCAATTCCCTGGCGGCGCCCCGAAAGCTGCCGCATTGAGCGACAGTTGCCAGCACGGCCAATTGGGAAAGATGCGCGCGATTCATTGATCTATCTTTTAGTACAGCCCGTGCGGATGGAAGCCGATTATCGAACACAAGGCAAGGCGCTATTTCTCCCACATCGCAACAAGGAGACGCGTTATGCAAACCCGCAAGCTAGGAACTGAATTGAACGTCTACCCCGTCGGCCTCGGCTGCATGGGCATGAGCTTCGCCTATGGCGGCCAAGCGGAAGCCGATGCGATCGCCACGCTGCATCGCGCCGTCGATATCGGCGTCAACTTCTTCGACACGGCGGAGGTCTATGGCCCCTTCGAGAACGAGATCCTGCTCGGCAAGGCGCTGAAGCCGGTGCGCGACAAGGTGACGATCGCGACAAAATTCGGCTTCCGGATTCTGGAGGAAGGTACAGGCCTCGACCGCATGGCTGGCGTCGACAGCCGCCCCGAGCACGTCAAAGCGGTCGCCGAGGCCTCGCTGAAGCGGCTGGGCACCGATGTGATCGACCTCTACTACCAGCACCGTGTCGACCCCAACGTGCCGATCGAGGATACGGTCGGCGCCATGGCCGAACTGGTGCGCGAGGGCAAGGTGCGCGCGCTTGGCCTGTCCGAGGCGAGTGCCGCGACCATTCGCCGGGCCCATGCCGTGCATCCGATATCGGCCGTGCAGAGCGAATATTCGCTGTGGAGCCGCGACCCGGAAGACGAGGTGTTCGCCGTCTGCCGCGAGCTCGGCATCGGCTTCGTTCCCTATAGCCCGCTCGGCCGTGGGCTGCTGACCGGCACGATCGCCGACCCCGAGGCCTTGAGCGACGGCGACTGGCGCCGGACCTTGCCGCGCTTCCAGGCCGAGGCGATGGAAGCCAACGCCGCTGTCATCGCCACCTTGGAAAAGCTGGCTGTTAAAAAGGGCGTGACCTCGGCACAGCTGGCGCTGGCCTGGGTGCTGCACCAGGGCGATTTCATCGTACCGATCCCCGGCGCGCGCAAGATACGCCATCTGGAGCAGAACACGGCGGCGGCGGACATCGCGCTAAGCGCGGCCGAGATGCAGGCTATTGGTGACGCGCTGTCGCCCAACAAGGTTATGGGCAAGCGCTATACTGAGGAGTTGCTGGCGCTGGTGAATGGGTAAAAACTGCGAGTAAGCGAAAGGGGCGCCGGGCGCCCCTTTTTCGTACGCAGCGCGGTGCAAAAGGTGGGAGACGCTGGCGTGAAGCGCCCCCCTCTGCCCTGCCGACATTTCCTACCGAGGCACGACAGTGATCTCCGGCCAATACTCCTGGGCGCGTCTGCCCTTCGCCTCATGCGTCTTCTGACTGTCCATCACCCGGTTCGGTGTGATGCGGAACGAAAAAACATCATCCAGCCCGAACGGCGCCACCAACACCAGCTGCCCGTCAGCATCGTATCGAACCCCGACGGCGTGCGTCTTCGACGCGAAATAGCAGACGGGATCGCTGGCGTTCGAATAGCGCGGGCACGGCCGCCCGAACTTCTGCGGATACCAAAGATGCACCCGCGCCTGATTGCGCACCTCGACCGGCAGCGGCAGTCCTTCGAAATGCTTCTCCGCGCGGCGAATAACGGCGTCCTCGGCCTCGTAGGAGAGGTCGCTGTCATCGAAGTAGAACAGGTCGACATCCCTGATGCCATACCCCGAAGGCTTGCCGGTCAGATGGTTCCAAACACTGTTGTAGAGCGCGCCGGAAACCACCAGCCAGTCCGGCAGGTCGAGCGTGCGAGCCCGCGCCAGCGCGTCGCGCAACAGCGGGTCGGCAAGCACGATGGCGAGAAACGCCGCGCGCTGCTCTTCAAGAGGAAGGCCCGAATAGCAGAGAGGATCCATCGCCCTTTGGAGAGCGATTCGGCAAGTATCCGCAATGCTTCGCCCATAGCGCCACCAAAGATGTGGCCAGATTGCAACGTGACCGGACCATGATGCTCGGCCTGGCCCTAAAACAGCCCCACCCTCGTCATCTGACGACTATGCGCGTCTGCCCATCTGCCGGCATGGACGATTGCTATTGGAATTTTCCACACCGGCTGGGGTAGCCTGGGCATGCAGATATCGTCGGTTTGGCCAGCAGCATCGTCGAGAGGACCGATCGACAGGGCAAAATTGACTGCGAAGTGGTTCTGGATTGCCGCGACCTTCTGCGTTCTGATCGCAGCCTCGCTCAATGCAAGTGCTGCGGCGGAGCCGATCGTGATTTCCCCGGCCACGCTGCCGGATGGGAGAGTTGGTGAGCACTATGATCGGACGCTGATGGCTTCAGGCGGAGCTGGCGGGCCATACACGTTCGCGCTCACTTCGGGGGTCACGCCGGTCTCCTTCAGCAGCGGCGGCGTCCTCTCCGGGGCAGTGATAGCCGCCCCCGGCACCTATAATTTCAGAGTCCTGGCGACAGATCAGGTCGGCAACACCGGCACACGCGACTACACGATTGTGATCGCGGACAACCCGGTCTTGATTTCGCCTGCTGCGTTGCCCGGCGGGCAGATTGGCCAGCCGTATAACCAGGCGCTGACGGCTTCGGGTGGCGCTGGCGGTCCCTACACGTTCTCGATCGTTTCGGGCTCCATGCCCGTCGCCTTCAGCAGTGCCGGCGTCCTCTCAGGGCCAGTGATAGCCGCCCCCGGCGTCTACAGTTTCAGGGTCCGGGCGACAGACCATGTCGGCAACAGCGGCGAACACGACTACACCATCGTGATCGCGGACAACCCGGTCGTCATTTCACCAGCTGCCTTGCCCGGCGCGCAGATTGGCCAGCCCTATAGCCAGGCGCTGACGGCTTCGGGTGGTGCTGGCCGCCCCTTTACGTTCTCGATCGTTTCGGGCTCCATGCCCGTCGCCTTCAGCAGTGCCGGCGTCCTCTCCGGGCCGGTCATAGCGCCCCCCGGCGTCTACAGTTTCAGGATTCGGGCGACGGACCATGTCGGCAACAACGGCGAACGCGACTACACGCTTGCGATCACCACTGGCCCGCCCATCGTAATTTCACCGGCAGCTTTGCCCAATGGCCAGGTTGGGCAGCCCTATAGCCAGATGCTGACCGCAACCGGCGGTGTGGGCGCGCCTTACACGTTTCAGCGGATCATCGGAAATCTGCCCGAAGGCGTTTCGCTCGCAACCGATGGCACACTCGGCGGCACGCCGACCGAGAGCGGATCATTTGCCTTTGCCGTCGATGTGTTCGACACCTCCGAGAACAGGGCAAGGCGCGAGTATACGCTGGACATCGCTGCGGCGCCCCGACCGACGGCGCCGTCACTGACCATGACCATCGTTGCCGGCATGTCGGCTTCGCTGCCGTTGACGCCGGGTGCTACCGGCGAACCATTCAGCGCCGCGGCGATCATGTCCAGCGCCCCCGCCGAGGGCGGCACGGCGACGCTGTCCGGCGCGCCCAACTACCTACTGACCTTCGCGTCCTCGCCGGTGTTTTCAGGCACCGTCATCGTAACGTACACACTGACCGGCCCCGGCGGCGTTTCCGATCCGGCCACGGTGACCATCACCGTCACCACGCGGCCGGACCCCTCCGACGATCCGGAGGTCGCCGGGCTGCTCAATGCCCAGGCGCAAGCGGTGCAGCAATTCGCCGCCGGGCAGACAGACAATATCAACCATCGCATGGGCGCTTTGCGAAGCGAGGCGTGCCGCAAGGCCTTTGCGAATGGGCTCGAACTGTCTGGCCAAGGCGCCGATGGCAATGCCGCCAGCGTCGACTTTCCAGACGGATCCGATTGTGGGGGCGACGCGGCAAAGCTGGGCTTCGGCTTGTGGGCCGGCGGTCACATCGATCTCGGCCATAGTTTGCCTGACAATAGCGCGGAGCGGGACTCCGTTTCGATCAACATGACCACCGGCATCGACTACCGTTTCAACGACCGTTTCGTCGCCGGTCTGGCCGTCGGCTACTCCAGCGACGACAGCGACATTGGCGGCAATGGCACCGAGAGTTCCGGCGAGGCCTACAGCGCGACGCTCTATGCAAGCTATCGCCCGGCCGAAAACCTGTTTCTCGATGCCCTGGCCGGCTACGGTTCGTTCAGCTTCGATTCGAAGCGCTTCGTGACAAGTGTTGGCGGCTTTGCCGACGGTCAGCGTGACGGCGACCAGATTTTCGGCTCGCTGACTGCCGGTTTCGATCATAGCGTCGGCGGGCTGCGACTCACTCCGTTCGCCAGGTTGACGGCATCCTCTTCGAGCCTCGACGCGTTTACCGAAACCGGAGCAGGCATCTATTCGCTGAGCTTCGGCAAGCAGAGTGTCGACAGCCTCGGCGGCACGCTTGGCCTTGCCGGCGGCTATGACATGCCGGTGGCCCTCGGCGTCTTCACACCACGCTTCCGGTTTGAATACACTCACGAATTCTCCGGCTCGAGCGGCGTCGATATCCGCTACGCGGATAGTCCGGATGGCCTTGTCTATGGCTTCCAGACGCAGCCTTTGGCGAGTGACCAGGTGATGATCGGCCTGGGCGCCGATCTGCTGCTGCACCAAGGGTTATCCATCGGGCTCGATTATCGCGGCACAATCGGCTTTCAAGACAGCTACAGCCATGCCTTTGGCCTGAGGGTCGGCGGCGGGTTCTGACCATTGCGGCAACGGCTGCTCATCCGTCCCGTGGACGGATGAGCAGCCCCATCGCTAACAGTTCAGTCGCCTTGGGCGCTACGTCCTCAGAACGCCACCGGCCTGCTTACCGACATTCTCGACGATACGCTTGGCCAGTGCCTCGAAATCCTCGTCGGTCAGTGTCTTTTCAACCGGCTGAATCGACACTTCGATGGCGATCGATTTCTTGCCCTCGCCCAGCGAAGCGCCTTCGAAGATGTCGAAGACCGAGACGGCGGTGATGAGCTTCTTGTCGGCGGCGAGCGCCGCGCGCACCAGCGTGCCGGCCTCGACCGTTTTGTCGACGACGAAAGCAAAGTCGCGCTTGACCGCCTGGAAGGGGGACAGTTCCAGTTTCGGCTTGGTTTTCGTCGGCTTGGCCTTCGGTTCGGGCACGGCATCGACGAAGACTTCGAAGCCGCACAGTGGCCCGGAAACATCAAGGCCTTCCAGCGTCTTCGGGTGGAATTCGCCGAAGGTGCCGAGCACGGTTTTCGGACCGAGCTTGATCGTGCCGGAACGGCCGGGATGATACCAGGCCGGGCCGCCGGCCTCGATCTGCAGCCGGTCGACAGGCGCACCGCAGGCTTCCAGTGCGGCGATCGCGTCGGCCTTGGCGTCGAACACGCCGACCGGGCCTGAATTGCCGGCCCAGTTGCGGCCTGAGCCGTCGAGCTTGGCGGTGCCGCGGCGCACGCCGGCGGCCACGCGCCGCTGCTGGTCGGCGCCGTCGCCCTCATAGGTGCCCGACACTTCGAACAGCGCCACGTCGCCGATACCCTTGTCGGCGTTGCGCTGGGCAGCAGCGATCAGGCCCGGCAGCAGCGAGGGCCGCATGTCAGACATGTCGGCGGCGATCGGGTTGGCGAGCTTCAGCACGGTCTGGCCGCCGCCGAACAGCTCGGCGTGCCTGGCCGGAATGAACGACCAGGTGACGGCTTCCATCATGCCGCGCACGGCAAGCGCGCGCTTGGCGGTACGGGTACGGACCTGCAGCGTGGTGAGGATCCTTGCGTTGACCGCGTCATGCGCACCGAGCGGCTGCGGTGCTATGTTGTCGACACCGTGGATGCGCATGACCTCCTCGACCAGGTCTGCCTTGCCATCGACGTCGGGGCGCCAGGACGGCACGGCGACATCGACGACATCGCCCGAGCCCTCCGGCTTGAAGCCGAGGCGCGACAGGATGTCGAGGCTTTCCGCCCTGGGAACCTCGATGCCGGTCAGCCGCTTCACTTCCGAAAGCGGGAAGGAAACGATCTTCGACTTGTGGCCGGCGTAGCCGACGACTTCCATTTCGGTCGGCGTGCCGCCGCAGAAATCGAGCACCAGTTTCGTTGCCAGCTCGACGCCGGGAACCATGAATTCGGGGTCCACGCCGCGCTCGAAGCGGTAGCGCGCGTCGGTGATGATGGCGAGCGTGCGGCCGGTGCGCGCCGTGGTGATCGGATCCCAAAGGGCGGATTCGATCAGCACATCTGATGTGTTCTCGTCGCAGCCCGAATGCTCGCCGCCCATGATGCCGGCGATGGACTCGACGCCGTTGTCATCCGCGATGACGCACATTTCCGGCGTCAGCGTGTATTCGCGGCCGTCGAGCGCCTGCACCTTTTCGCCATCGCGCGCGCGGCGCACGACGAGATTGCCGGCAACCTTGCTGGCGTCGAACACATGCAGCGGGCGGCCGCGGTCGAAGGTGACGTAATTGGTGATGTCGACCAGCGCGCTGATCGGTCTCAGCCCGATGGCGATCAGCCGCTGCTGCAGCCATTTTGGCGACGGCCCATTCTTGACGCCCTTGACCAGGTTGAGTGCGAAGCCGGGGCAAAGCTCCGGCGCTTCGATCGTTACCTTGACCGGACACATGCCGTTGCCGACATGCGACATGATGGCGCCGCCGACGAGGCGGCCAAGCCCGCTCGCCGCCAGATCCCTGGCGATGCCGTAGACGCTGGTCGCATCCGGCCGGTTCGGCGTCAAATTGATCTCGATGACCGGATCGTCGATATGCGCATAGGCGGCGAAGCTGGTGCCGACCGGCGCATCCTCGGGCAGGTCGATGATGCCGTGGTGTTCGTCGGACAGTTCCAGTTCGCGCTCGGAACACATCATGCCGTGGCTTTCGACGCCCCTGATCTTGCCGACCGTCAGCGTCACGTCGATGCCGGGCACATAGGTGCCGGGCGCGGCAAAGGCGCCGATCAGGCCGGCCCGCGCATTGGGCGCGCCGCAGACGACCTGCACGGGTGGTTTGCCGTTGCCCGTATCGACAGTCAGCACGCGCAGCCGGTCGGCATCGGGGTGCTGCACCGCCGTCAACACCCTGGCTATGACGAAGGGTTTCAGGCTCGACTTGTCGTCGACATGCTCGACTTCGAGGCCGATCGAGGTCAGTCGCTCGACGATCTCGTCAAGCGTGGCGTCGGTCTCTAGGTGGTCCTTGAGCCAGGAGAGGGTGAATTTCATGGGACTGTTCCGTCTGGTCTTTTGACGCTTGTTTTCAGATGTCTCGGCAGGTCGTCGGATATATGCAGGAAGGCAAGCTGTTCGCTGACATAGGCATGCTGCGTCGGCTCAAAATCGGCCGGCATGTCCATGGTGCCGAGCATGAAGTAGATGTCGTCCTCCAGCCGCTCGTCGACATAGGCGATGGGTGAGCCGCAAGTGCCGCAGAACGAGCGCGTCACCGGGCCGTTCTCATACATCTTCAGCGCCTTGCCGGTGAACGCGACCTGATCGACCAGAAAGCCGACAAAGGCCGACACCGGCGCGCCGCTGGCCCGCCGGCAATCGCCGCAATGGCAATAGCTGACGTGATGCGGTTCGACTGATGCCTCGAACCGCACGGCGCCGCAGCGGCAGCCGCCGGCATAGGGCGCTGTCATGCGCTCAGGCCTCCGAACAGCGTCGGCATGTCGAGCGGCCTGAAGCCGTAATGCGACAGCCAGCGCACGTCGGCATCGAAGAAGGCGCGCAGGTCCGGCATGCCGTATTTCAGCATGGCGATACGGTCTATGCCCATCCCCCAGGCAAAGCCCTGATATTCGTCCGGATCGAGCCCGCCATGGCGCAGCACGTTGGGGTGCACCATGCCGCAGCCGAGGATCTCCATCCAGTCGGAGCCTTCGCCGAAGCGCACTTCGCCGGGCCTGGAGCGGTCACACTGGATATCAACCTCGAGGCTCGGTTCGGTGAACGGGAAGAAGGACGGCCGGAAGCGCATCTTGACCTGCGGCACCTCGAAGAAGGCCTTGCAGAACTCCTCCAGCACCCACTTCATGTTGGCGACGTTGGCCGTCTTGTCGATCACCAGCCCCTCGACCTGATGGAACATCGGCGAGTGGGTGGCATCCGAATCCTGCCGGTAGGTCTTGCCCGGAATGACGATGCGGATCGGCGGCTTCTTCGTCTCCATGGTGCGGATCTGCACCGGCGAAGTGTGGGTGCGCAGAAGCTTGCGCTCGCCCTTCTCGTCCGGCTGGAAGAAGAAGGTGTCGTGCATCTCGCGCGCCGGATGGCCTTCTGGGAAATTCAGCGCGGTGAAATTGTAGTAATCGGTCTCGATATCGGGACCTTCGGCGATGGAGAAACCGAGGTCGCCGAAGATCGCCGCAATCTCGTCGACGACCTGGCTGATCGGGTGTATACGGCCGCGCTCAGCCGGCGACTGCCGCACCGGCAGCGTCACATCGACCTTTTCGGCGGCGAGGCGCGCGGTGATCGCCACATCTTTCAACTCGGCCTTGCGCGCCGTCAGCGCATCTGTGACGCGGTTCTTGAGTCCGTTGATTGCGGGGCCTTTGACCTGACGCTCCTCGGCGGTCATGGCGCCAAGGGTCTTCAGCATCTCGGACACGGCGCCCTTCTTGCCGAAAGCAGCGATGCGCACGGCCTCGATGGCCGGCTCATCGGCGGCCGAGGCGATTTCGGCCAGAAGTGAGTTTTCAAGCGTATCCAGGCCAGTGGTTGCGTCGTTCACGGTCAAAACTCGCTACGTTGGAAATCAGCTCAAAGTGAAAGTCACTTTTAAGTTGAAGTTCAGGCAAAAGAAAACCCGCGCCAGCCGTGCCAGCGCGGGTTCCCCAAATCAGAATTGCGAATGCTTGGGAAGCGCTGGTCTTAGGCGACAGCGCTTTCAAAAGCGTTCGGCGTGGTGTTCTTCAGATATTCGAGCGCCACCTTGGCCTTGGCGACCAGGGCTGCGAAAGCCTGCGGCTCGTGGATGGCCATGTCCGACAGGATCTTGCGATCGATCTCGATGCCCGACTTGTTGAGGCCGTCGATGAAGCGGCCATAGGTCAGGCCATGCTCGTGGGTCGCGGCGTTGATGCGCTGGATCCACAGCGCGCGGAACGAGCGCTTGCGGTTCTTGCGGTCGCGATACGCGTACTGCATCGACTTTTCCACCGCCTGCTTGGCGATGCGGATGGTGTTCTTGCGGCGGCCGTAGAAGCCTTTCGCGGCTTTCAGGACCTTCTTGTGCTTGGCGTGCGAAGTGACGCCTCTTTTTACGCGTGCCATGTCATGATCTCCTTAAAACGTGTCCGGACCGAATGCCTTAGAGGCCGTTCGGCAGAAAATTCTTGATGACCTTCTTGCCATCCGGTTCAGCCAGAACCATCGTGCCGCGGGCATTTCGAATGAACTTGTTGGAACGCTTGATCATGCCGTGACGCTTGCCGGCCGCAGCCGACAGGACTTTACCCGTACCTGTGATCTTGAACCGCTTCTTGGCGGCCGATTTGGTCTTCATCTTGGGCATTTTGCTACTCCGTATTGTTGGCGCACTATCGCGCTTCTTGTTCGCTTCAGGCCGACCAAAGCCCGAAAAGCAAATGAAACCGCCACGGCATGCCCTGCCGGGCGGTTTTCTTGAACCGCGGTGCTATACGTCAAACACGGCCCGCGCGCAACACCTGTGGAGATGCGGCGCTGTGTCCTCGTCAGGGCAGCGTGAACCAGACCGGCAACATGCCTGACTGCTGGGCGCCGTCAATCAATTCAAAGGCCGGCAGCGCGACGAGGAAGACCAAACCGTCGAGCAGCGTGGTCAACAGCAGGCGCGGCTTGAAGTTTCCGGTATTGCCCTCCTGGTAGAGCGACAGTTTCGGGAAAAAGCGCGGCACCCGCGCCAGATAGGCCTGATACGGCGCGCCGAGCGCTTCCTTGAGGAACTTCTCCTCGCGCAGGATGACGATATGGAACGCCCCCGCGCACAAAAGCCCGAAGAGGATGATGCCGGAGAACGAACCGATCTGCGCGCCGACGCCAGCCGCGGCTACGGTCGAGAACACATAGAGCGGGTTGCGGGTTATCGAGTAAGGCCCGCCAGTCACCACCTCGGACGATTTGCGCCCGCCTATGTAGAGTGTCGCCCAAAGGCGGCCCACGATGCCGAGGAAAATCAGCAGCACGCCGAACATTTCGATCGTCTCGTGCACGGCTGTGTCGGGCGGAAACGTCGATTGGCCAAACAGCAATGCTGCAAACAGCACGACCACGAGAACGGCAAGCACTATCCGGCGCATATGCTGGTAATTGCCCAGCCCGTGTTTGAAGTCCACGTCCGAAACCTTGACTTCATCGACCATAGTGAATCCGATCGTCAGGAATTTTGCCGGCGATCGCAGCGTCTGAACAAGAAGAAGGCGTCCCGCCGATCGCCGGGACGCCTTGCGATGTGATTCAGGCGGATTTAAGCGCGATGGCCAAGCCTGACGTTATCGTGATCCTAGATACGCGCCGATGCAGATCTTAGCGCGGCGACAGCACCATCATCATCTGGCGGCCTTCGAGCTTCGGTTCCGCCTCGACCTTGGCAATCGTCGCCACTTCCTCACGGACCTTGTTCAGAAGCTGCATGCCGAGTTCCATATGCGCCATCTCGCGGCCACGGAAGCGCAGCGTCAGCTTGACCTTGTCGCCTTCCTCGAAGAAGCGGCGAACCGCCTTCATCTTGGTCTCGTAGTCATGGCTGTCGATGTTCGGGCGCATCTTGATCTCCTTGATCTCGATGACCTTCTGGTTCTTGCGCGCCTCGGCCGCCTTCTTCTGGTTGGCGTATTTCAGTTTGCCGAGATCGAGTATCTTGACGACGGGGGGCACCGCATTGGGCGATATCTCGACGAGATCGAGCCCAGCCTCTTCGGCGAGCAGCAATGCGTCGTTGATGGAAACATCGCCGCGGTTCTGGCCTTCGGCGTCGATAAGCTGGACCCGGGGAACCCGGATGTCACGGTTGGAGCGCGGGCCATCCTTGGTCGGCGCCGCTGCTTTGAAAGGTCTGCGAATGGTCGTGGTCTCCTTGGCCGTTTCGTTCAGGGTCTGTCAGTGTTGATGCATGGACGCGCCAATGTGGTGAGCGCGCGGGCGGAGTCAATAGCACAGCATTGACAGAAAATCACCCTGATCGCTGCTCTGCACCAAACAAACAACATCGTGAGCACTTTTCGCCACGCCACCGTCCGTGTCACAAGACCGGCGTTGAGGAAAAGCCATGACTGCCACGCCCCCAATCTTTCTGGATGTAGATGGATCGCGCATCGCGGTGCGCCATACTGCTGGCTCTACGCCGGGCATCGTCTGGCTCGGCGGTTACAAGTCCGACATGCTGGGCACGAAGGCTCAGACGCTGTCGGACTGGGCGGCAAAAGAAGGCCGCGCCTTCCTGCGCCACGATTATTCCGGCCATGGCGAATCCGGCGGCGCCTTCGCCGACGGCACGATTTCGACATGGCTTGCGCAAAGCCTTGCCGTGTTCCGGCATTTCACCCGGGGCAGGCAGGTCCTGGTCGGCTCCTCGATGGGGGCCTGGATCGCGCTGCGCATGGTGCAGGAACTGCGCAAGGCAGGCGATAGCAACGTCGCCGGCATGGTGCTGCTGGCGCCTGCCCCGGATTTCACCGCCGAACTTGTCGAACCGGTGCTGACCAAGGCGCAGAAGCGCGATCTCGCCAAAAAAGGTTTCTTCGAAGAGCCGTCGGACTATTCCACGGAACCCTACATCTACACCCGCGCGCTAATCGAGGACGGGCGCGACAACCTGACAATGACAGGCCCGATCGACACCCATTGCCCGGTGCACATCCTGCAGGGCCTGGCCGATGCAGATGTGCCGGCAAGCCATGCGCTGAAGCTGGTCAGCCTGCTGCCCGCCGACGACGTGACACTGTCGCTGATCCCCGACGGCGACCATCGCCTGTCGCGACCGCAGGATCTCGACATGCTGGTTAGGGCCGTCGATGCGATGGCGCAGAGGGGAAACTGATGCGCCTTTCCATCCCGATATCCGCCTTCGTCGCGGCGATCGTCGGCTTCGGCGGCACGCTGGCCATCGTCATCGCAGCCGCCACCGCAGTCGGTGCGACGCAGATCGAGACGGCAAGCTGGGTGACGACGATCTGCCTGGCCATGGCGATCGAGAGCCTGTGGCTGTCATGGCGCACGAAGATGCCTGTCATCACCGCATGGTCGACGCCGGGCCTGGCTCTGATCGCGGCATCGAGCGGCTTTTCGATGAGCGAGGCCGTCGCCGCCTTCATCGTCACCGGCGTCCTTCTGATCGCCACCGGGCTGTTTCGGCCCCTGACCAAGCTGATCTCGAGGATACCGCCCTCGGTCGCCTCGGGCATGTTGGCCGGTATCGTCGTCACCTTCGCGCTCAATGCGGTGAAGACCATTCCGATCGACCCATGGCTGATCCTGCCGCTGATCGCCGCCTTCTTCGTTATCAGGCTGTTCAACCCGGCGCTGTCGGTGCTGGCGGTTCTGATCGGCGGTGGCCTCGCCGCTTTCCTCACCGGCCGCGTCGGTGGCCTGCCGACACCGGAACTGTCGACGCTGACGCTGATTGCGCCTGACTTCACCACCAAGGCGGTGATCGGCCTGGCACTGCCGCTCTACCTCGTCACCATGGCCTCGCAAAACCTGTCCGGGCTCGCCGTGCTGCGCGCCGCCGGCTATCACCCGGAGCCCGGCCCGCTGATCGGCGTCACGGGCCTGTTTTCGCTGCTGTCGGCGCCGTTCGGCGGCTCGACGACCAATCTGGCGGCGATCTCGGCGGCGATCTGCACCGGACCGGACGTCCACCCCGATCCTGCCGAGCGCTGGAAGACCGGGCCGTTCTATGCGCTCGCCTATCTTATCTTTGCGATTTTCGGCGCTTCGCTGGTGGCGATCTTTGCGGTGCTGCCGCAGAGCCTGATCGTGCTGGTGGCAGGCCTGGCGCTGATGGCGTCGCTCGCCAACGCGCTGTCTATCGCGCTGAAGGAAGAGGCGGATCGCATGGCCGCCACCGTCACCTTTGTCGTCACCGCGTCGGGTCTGACGCTGTTCGGCGTTGGCGCCGCATTCTGGGGCCTGATTGCCGGGCTGGTCGTGCTTTTCCTCGATATGATCAAAAAGCGATAATCATTTCAGATGCTTGTCCGGATTTGGCGGACATTGTCTTGAATCGCCGTTTTTCTCTTCCCATTTCGATTCCACGCAGCCCGGATTTGGCTGTCTCCAACCGAAGGAATGGGAGAAAATGAACGCATCCGCATTGATCCGTCCGGCCTGGACGCCGGCAACCATCGCGTTGATGGTTGTAGGTTTCATGGTGTTCTGGCCACTCGGCTTCGCCATGCTCGCCTACATCATCTGGGGCGACCGCCTCGATGGCTTCAAGCGTGACGTCAACCGCGCGACCGACGGCATCTTCGCCGGCTGCCGCCGCGGTTCCGACAAGGCCGCGCGCTGGGGCAATGGCTCCGCCCGCACCGGCAACGTCGCTTTCGACGACTGGCGCGAAAAGGAACTTGAGCGGCTGAACGAAGAGCGCCGCAAGCTCGACGAGATGCTGACCCAGTTCGACGAGTATGCCCGCGAATTGCGCCGCGCCAAGGACCAGGACGAGTTCGACCGGTTCATGGCCAACCGCAACAAGTCGACGGCTCCGACGAAGACCGATCCAAGCACCGGAACGACGACCACCAAGCGTGGCAAGGGCTCGAACCTGCTTGACGACTGAGGCCAAGCGACTGGCCACATCGTGAAAAACGGCGTCGCGCGAGCGGCGCCGTTTCTTTTTTGTTCTAGTCGTTTTTCTCGAATCGCGTATCGTCCCGCCATGACTCTCGGCTTCTTTCGCAATCTGACAAAGCCCAAGCCCACGCCTGTCGTGGAGCGCGAATATTGCGTCGCCGGCCGCACGCTGCCGCTCAAGATCGTCGAGAGCGCCAGGGCGCGCCGAATGACGCTGCGCATCGATTCAGGCGGCCAGGGTCTACGCATAACCGTGCCGCCAGGCCTGCGCCGCGGCGAAGTGGACAGGTTCCTCGAGCGGCACCAGGACTGGCTGGAGCAGCGACTGGCCAAGGTGCCGACGCGGCCGCAGGTGCGGCCCGGCATCAGGATCCCGGTGCGCGGCGTGCCGCACCGCATCGTCCATGAACCATCAAAGCGCGGCACCGTCACCGTGTCGCGCGACGAACGTGGCCCGCTCTTGATCGTGCATGGCGACCGCATACATCTGCCGCGTCGCCTCGCCGATTTCCTCAAGCGCGAGGCCAAGAAGGAAATCGAGAAGCTGGTGGCCAAACACACCGAGGCGCTCGGCAAGCGCGCCAAGGCTATCCGCTTCAAGGACACGTCAAGCCGCTGGGGGTCATGCACCTCCGAAGGCAATCTGTCCTTTTCCTGGCGCATCATGATGGCGCCGTCGCCGGTCATCAATTATCTCGTCGCGCATGAAGTGGCGCATCTCAAGGAGATGAACCACGGTCCGAAATTCTGGAAGCTGTGCGAAAAGCTCTGCCCCGACACCGATCGCTGCAAGGACTGGCTGAAGCGCAATGGCGGTGCGCTGCAAGCGATCGTGTTCGAGTAGGTGACTGCGAAGATCGAATATCGACTGATTGGAGCGGGTTGGGCAATCTGCGATGTTGCGGTTGAAGATCTTAAGGCAACCGTGGCGGCATCCTATCTGGGCGACACACTGAATGAGTTGCTTTGCGCCACGCTGAGCGCGCTGGAGGGCACCAGATATTCCGCCGCACGCTTTTGCGACGAACCCAGTGAGTATCGCTTTGTCCTGATGCCGAAGGATGGCTTTGTCAGAGTGCGAATACTGGAATTTTCAGAATTGTGGTCTGACGAGCCCGATGACTTCGGTGCCATAAGGTTGGATGCCATCTGCGGTTTGCGAGAGTTTGCTGAGGCAGTTCTCAGCGCCGCCCGTGCGGTTCTGAACACCCATGGTATCAAGGGTTACAAGGAGAATTGGGGCAGACATGAGTTTCCATTGGAAGCTATGAACAAGCTGAGCCGCGCGTTGGGAGTGGCGACGCTCCAGTGACCAGGGTTTCAACCGTCAATCGTCATTCGCGGCGTTGAGCTCCTCGGGCCGCAGCCCCTCATCGCCATGATGCGGCCACGGCAAGAAATTGCCGTCGAAGGCATCACCGCCGAAATAGTCGAGCGCCCGGTGCGCCTCGGCGCCGTTGAAGGCGGCCTTGTCGATCAGGTGCGCGATGACCTCGCGCGCCTGCGCGATCTTCTGCCTGAGTTCGGCTACGGTTCTGTCTGTCATGATCATGCTCCCGCCTTGCGTCCTGTCCATTCATAGGTAGCGCCTTTGGCCGTGCCGGCAAACAGCATGCTTTTTCTCGACTCTTATCGCTTTTCATGCCAATTCCCGCGCCATGGCACTCGACATCAAGATCTGCGGCTTGAAGACCGACGCGGCAATGGCCGCGGCGCTGGCCGGCGGCGCCAGCCATGTCGGGTTTATCTTCTTCGCCAAAAGCCCACGCTATGTCGAACCCGCCGAGGCTGGCCGTCTGCGCGAGGCGGCGCGCGGCAAAGCGACGGCGGTTGCCGTCACCGTCGATGCCAGCGACGCTTTCCTGGATGAAATCGTTGCCCAAATGCAGCCCGACATGCTGCAACTGCATGGCGCGGAAACGCCCGAGCGCGTGGCCGAGGTCAAAGCCCGTTATGGTTTGCCGGTGATGAAGGCGCTGCCGCTCAGCGAGGCCGCCGATCTCGAACGGATAAAGCCATTCATTGGCATATCAGACCGGTTCCTGTTCGACGCCAAGCCGCCGAAAGGCTCAGAACTGCCGGGCGGCAATGGTGTTGCCTTCGACTGGCGCATTCTTGTCGGCCTTGACGGCGGCGTCGATTACATGCTTTCCGGTGGGCTCAACGCCGCCAATATCGGCGATGCCCTTCGGCTTGCCGACCCGCCCGGAATAGACATTTCCTCAGGCGTGGAAAGCGCACCGGGCGTCAAGGATCCGGCGCTGATCGAACAGTTTTTCCGGGCCGTCAGGACCGCGCGGAACACCCGCGCAGCCTAGTAGTGCCTTAAACCAGAGCATGTCCCGGAAAAGTGGGAACCGGTTTCCCGACAAGGACATGCTTCATAAGTCAAGATGCCAGGAGATCGGCGATGAACAAGCCGGCGACACCCAATTCCTTCCGCACCGGACCCGACGAACAGGGCATGTTCGGCATTTTCGGCGGTCGTTTCGTTGCCGAAACGCTGATGCCGCTGATCCTCGATCTGGAGCGGCACTGGAACGAGGTCAAGAACGATGCGGATTTCAGGGCTGAATTGACGGACCTGTCGACCCATTATGCCGGGCGACCCTCGAAGCTCTATTTCGCCGAAGGCCTCACGAAGCATCTCGGCGGCGCAAAGGTCTACTTCAAGCGCGAGGATTTGAACCACACCGGTTCGCACAAGATCAACAACTGCCTCGGCCAGATCCTGCTGGCCAAGCGCATGGGCAAGAAGCGCATCATCGCCGAGACCGGCGCCGGCCAGCATGGCGTGGCATCGGCCACGGTCGCGGCCCGCTTCGGCTTCCCCTGCGTCGTCTATATGGGCGCCACCGACGTCGCCCGGCAAAGCCCCAACGTCTTCCGCATGAAGCTGCTCGGCGCCGAGGTCCGTCCGGTGACCGCCGGCCACGGCACGCTGAAGGACGCCATGAACGAGGCGTTGCGTGACTGGGTGACCAATGTCGAGGACACCTATTACCTGATCGGCACCGCCGCCGGCCCGCATCCCTATCCGGAGCTGGTGCGCGACTTCCAGTCGGTAATCGGCACCGAAGCGCGGGCGCAGATCCTCGAGCAGGAAGGCCGGCTGCCGGACACGATCATCGCCGCTGTCGGCGGTGGTTCGAACGCCATCGGCCTGTTCCATCCCTTCCTCGACGACAAGGAGGTCCGCATCATCGGCATCGAGGCCGGCGGACGCGGCCTTGACGGCATCGAGCATTGCGCCTCGATGAATGCCGGCGCGCCGGGCGTGCTGCATGGCAACCGCACCTATCTCCTGCAGAACGCCGACGGACAGATCATGGACGGCCATTCTATCTCGGCCGGTCTCGATTATCCCGGCGTCGGCCCCGAGCATTCCTGGCTGCGCGATTCAGGCCGCGTCGAATACGTGCCGATCCTCGACGACGAGGCGCTGGAGGCCTTCAAGCTGACGACGCGCGTCGAAGGCATCATCCCGGCGCTGGAATCCGCGCATGCCATTGCGCATGCGGTGAAGATCGTGCCCGCCATGGACAAGGACCAGATCGTCATCGTCAACCTGTCCGGCCGTGGCGACAAGGACGTGCATACGGTGGCCTCGATGCTGGGTATGGAGATCTAGGCCCCTTTGGACAGTTTCGATTTGGGAGTTGATTATGAGCAAAATTCGTCCAAAGGGCCAGACATGGTGACCCGCATCGACCGCCGCATGGCAAAACTGAAAGCCGAAGGCCGCCCGGCGCTCGTCACCTATTTCATGGGCGGCGACCCTGACTACGACACCTCCTTGTCGATCATGAAGGCGCTGCCCAAGGCCGGCGCCGACATCATCGAGCTCGGCATGCCGTTTTCCGACCCGATGGCCGACGGCCCGGCGATCCAGGCAGCGGGCCTGCGGGCGCTGAAAGGCGGCCAGACGCTGGTCAAGACGCTGAAGATGGCGGCCGACTTCCGGACCAATGACAATGAAACGCCGATCGTGCTGATGGGCTATTACAATCCGATCTACATCTATGGCGTCGAGCGCTTCCTCACGGACGCGATCGCCAGCGGCATCGACGGGCTGATCGTCGTCGACCTGCCGCCCGAGATGGACGAAGAACTGTGCATTCCGGCGCTCAAGGCCGGCATCAATTTCATCCGGCTGGCGACACCGACGACCGACGACAAGCGCCTGCCGAAAGTGCTGCAGAACACGTCGGGCTTCGTCTATTACGTGTCGATGACCGGCATCACCGGCTCGGCGCTGGCCGACACCGGCAAGGTGGCGGCGGCGGTCAAGCGCATCAAGGGCCACACCGACCTGCCGGTCTGCGTCGGCTTCGGCGTAAAGACCGCCGAGCAGGCCCGGGTGATCGGCGCCAATGCCGACGGTGTCGTCGTCGGCACCGCGATCGTCAATGCGGTTGCCAATGTGCTGGGACCGAAGGGCGAAAAGACCGCCGATCCGGCCGAAGCCGTCGCCACGCTGGTCAGCGGCCTTGCGCAAGGCGTGCGTTCGGCCCGCCTTGCTGCTGCCGAATAGTTCTCCTACCTCTTCCCAATCCTCGTCAGGACAGGAGCCGAAGCGATGAACTGGATCACCAATTACGTTCGCCCGAAGATCAATTCGATGCTCGGCCGGCGCACCGACATGCCCGAGAACCTCTGGATCAAGGATCCGGAGACCGGCGAGATGGTGTTCCACAAGGACCTGGAATCCAACCAGTTCGTCATTCCGTCGTCCGGCCATCACATGAAGATCTCGGCCAAGGAGCGGCTGAAATTCTTCTTCGATGGCGGCAAATACGAGACCCTGGACAACCCCAAGGTGATGCAGGATCCGCTGAAATTCCGCGACGAGAAGCGCTATGTCGACCGGTTGAAGGACGCCAAGGCCAAGACCGGCCTTGAGGACGCGATCATCAATGCGCTGGGCACCGTCGAGGGTCTGCCGGTGGTGGTCACGGTGCAGGATTTCGCCTTCATGGGCGGCTCGCTCGGCATGGCCGCTGGCGACGCCATCGTGCATGGCTTCGAAGTGGCCCTGCAGCGCAAGCGGCCGCTGATCCTGTTCGCCGCTTCCGGCGGCGCGCGCATGCAGGAAGGTATTTTGTCCCTGATGCAATTGCCGCGGACAACGGTTGGTGTCGACCGGCTGAAGGAAGCCGGCCTGCCCTACATCGTCGTTTTGACCAACCCGACCACGGGCGGCGTGACCGCCTCCTATGCCATGCTGGGCGACGTGCACATTGCCGAGCCCGGCGCGCTGATCGGCTTTGCCGGACCGCGCGTCATCGAACAGACGATCCGCGAGAAATTGCCCGACGGCTTCCAGCGCTCCGAATATCTGATGGAGCACGGCATGGTCGACATGGTCGTATCCAGGCTGGAAATGCGTGAAACGATCGCGCGCCTGCTCAAGATGCTGCTCAAGCTGCCGGAAGAGCAAAAAACGCTGGAGCCGGAAATCCTGCCCCCGGCGGTGGTCGCCGCGGAAGCTCGGCCGCAAGCCTGAAGCGACACGAAGCGCCGCGACCGCGATTGCACGGGTGCTTCGGCGCGCTGTAGCTTTTGATTGCCATGGCCATCCGAAACCGATTCTGGTTTTCACGGCTCATGCGCTAGGATTCTGCCATGACGACGCTTGCCGCCGACCGCGAAATCGAAGCCCTGATGGCGCTTCATCCGAAAGGCTTCGACCTTTCGCTCGACCGCATTTCGCGGCTGCTGGAGCGGCTTGACGATCCGCAGGATCGGCTGCCACCGGTCATCCACATCGCCGGCACCAACGGCAAAGGCTCGTGCGCCGCCTTTTCGCGCGCCCTGCTCGAGGCAGCGGACTACCGCGTCCATGTTCACACCTCGCCGCATCTGGTCAACTGGTATGAGCGTTACCGGCTGGCCGCCGATGGCGGCGGCAGGCTGGTCGAGGACAGGGTTTTCGCCGATGCTATTGCCCGTGCGGCCAGAGCCAATGAAGGCGAGAAGATCACCGTCTTCGAGATTCTCACCGCCGTCACCTTCCTCTTGTTTTCCGAACACCAGGCCGACGCCGCCATCATCGAGGTCGGGCTCGGCGGCCGCTTCGACGCGACCAATGTCGTCAAGGAGCCGGCCGTGTCAGTGATCATGCCGGTGTCGCTCGACCACGAGGCCTATCTCGGGGACCGTGTCGAACTGATCGCGGCCGAAAAGGCCGGTATTATCAAGCCCGGCTGTCCGGTGGTCATCGGCGCGCAGGAGAGCGAAACGGCGCTGCAGGTGCTGATCGAAACCGCCGAGCGGCTTGAATGCCCCACCTTCGTCTACGGCCAGGACTTCCTTGCCTTCGAGGAAAACGGCCGCATGGTCTACCAGGACGAAGACGGCTTGATGGACCTGCCACCGCCCAGGCTGCCCGGACGCCATCAGTTCGCCAATGCGGCGGCGGCGATCGCCGCGGTCAAGGCGGCCGGTTTCGAGATCAGCCATCGCGCCGCCGAAAAGGCGATGGTCAATGTCGCCTGGCCAGGGCGTATGCAGAAGCTGATGCAGGGCCGGCTGGCCGAACTGGCACCCAAGGGCGCCGATATCTGGCTCGACGGTGGCCACAATCCGGGGGCCGGCGTGGTGGTTGCCGAAGCGTTGGCCGAGCAGGAAGAGAAGAACCCGCGTCCGCTGTTCCTCATCTCGGGCATGATCAACACCAAGGACCAGAGCGGCTATTTCCGTGCCTTCAAGGGCCTCGCCCGGCATGTCTACACGGTGCCGGTGAGCCTTAGCGAGGCCGGCGTGCCAAACGACGAACTGGCGGTCCGCGCGACGGAAGCCGGGCTGACCGCCGAGCCGGTGAGTTCCGCCGCCAGCGCGCTGATGCTGTTGCGCGACACCTGGGACGGCCCGGCGCCACGAATCCTGATCAGCGGTTCGTTGTATCTGACCGGCGCGGTGCTGGCCGAGAACGGCACCCCGCCGACCTGAAGGCGGATTTTTCTGCGAGGAACCTGTCATGATCAAGGTCAAGCAGCTCGCTCACGTCTGCATCTTCGCCAACGACCTTGAAGCGACACGAAGCTTCTATCGCGACGTGCTGGGCATGGACACCCGCTTCAATTTCCTGCGTGACGGCAAGATTTTCGGGTTCTACCTCGATTGCGGCGGCGGCAGCCATGTCGAGGTGTTCGGGAAAAACGAGGCCCGCTATGGCGACCTGAACCAGATCAACCACTTCTGCCTAGAAGTGGAGAACATTGATGCCGCGATCGCCCACATCAGGTCGAAAGGTGTCGACGTCACCTCAAAGAAACTGGCCTGCGATGACACATTTCAGGCCTGGATCCGCGATCCAAACGACGTGAAAATCGAGTTGTTCGAGTACACCCAGAAAAGCGCACAATTCACCGGCGACGACCGCATCGCTGATTGGTGAAAAGCGCCTGCCAGCCCTGACGGCTTACTTCAGCTCGATCTCGATAAAGGCGTATTCGCCTTCATTGGCGTTGATGACGTCGTGCTCGACGCCCTCCTTGCGGAAATAGGGCGCGCCCTTCTTCATTTCGGCGAAGGTCTCGCCGTCCTTGGTCAACAGCTTCACCTTGCCGTCCATCAGCGGCACGACGACATAGTCGTGGCCGTGGCGATGCCAGCCGGTGTTTTCGCCCGGCGCGAAGCGGTACTCGGTGACGATAACGCGCTCATTGTCGATGAAGACGGTGGCCTTGGCGGATCCGGTCATGGGTTTCTCCTGTCTGGCTCAAGCAGATGACATGGAGTGGCCGGACGCGAGAGCCAGAGCCACGCACCGATGACGCCAACAAAAAGCCCGGCGCGAGGCCGGGCTTGATGGTCATATGAATTTCAGATGGATCAGGCGAGATTGCCATTGATCCAGTGCGACAGCGCGGTCTTGGGCGCCGCACCGACCTTCATGTCGGCCATTTCGCCGCCCTTGAAGATCATCAGCGTCGGGATCGAGCGCACGCCGAACTGGGCGGCAAGCTCCGGATTCTCGTCGATGTTGAGCTTGGCGATCTTGACCTTGGCGCCAAGTTCGGTGGCAATGTCTTCGAGCGCCGGCGCGATCATCTTGCAGGGACCGCACCATTCCGCCCAGAAATCGACGACGACCGGTACGTTGGCATCAAGCACGTCGGCCTGGAAGTTGCTCTTGTCGACCTTCACGGTTGCCATATGGAAAAATCCTTTTGAAAGTTTTTGTCCCACCAAATGTGGTGGCGATCGCGCCCTTCTTCAAGCAGGTGTTGTGTCACGCTCCCGTGAGTCGGGCAAGGGCGTCGTCCATGGCACCGGCCGGCAGCTCGATCAGCCGCGGCGCCTCGGTGAACAGCAGGGCCGCCTTGACTGTGCGGCCGGGATAGAGCGGCTGTAACAGGGCGCGATAAAGTGCGAGCTGGAGCAGGTAGGCCGGCGGCACCTCGGCCAGAGTGGAGGGCGCCGGCCGGTTGGTCTTGTAGTCGACGATCGAGACCGCGGCCGATGTCACCGCCAAACGGTCGATCTTGCCGGAAATCGAGCGCTTTTTGCCCTTTACTTCCAGGCTGCCCATGATCGCGACCTCGGCACGTGACGATGGTGCAAACAGCTGACCGAAGCCGACGTCGGCAAGGATTGATGTCACCGACGCCAGGGCTTTTTCGCGCTCTGACGGCGGCCAGTCCGCGCCCGTTCGCAAGAGATAGCGCTCCGCCGCGCGCTGGCGTTCGGGCTCGGCAATGCCGGGCAGCATCTGCAGCAGTTTGTGCAGGGCAAGCCCGCGCAGCACCGCAAAGCCCGGCTCGGCATCGGCGTCGAGCACCGGCGACGCCTTGTCGACCACAGCTTCCTTGCCTTCGTCTATCAGCGCCGCAGCACCGGATGGCGACAGCGGACGCGGCAGATCCTCGAAGGAGGGCAAGGGCCGGAACAAGGTCGCCGGCAGAGGTCCGAAAGCATCCGTCGGCCGCGCCTGCTCGCCGGAAGCCAGTGCGACCGGCGGCAGCTTGGTGACATGGAAACGATGCACCGGCTCGCCGCCGGCGGGATGCGCACGCTGCTCGCTTTCCGGCGCACCGATCAACGCGCGGCTGACGATCGAATGCCAGGTGCCGGCGTTCGGCGCCCGCTTGCCGTGATAGCCGCAGACGATCAGCCGGTCCTCGGCACGGGTCATGCCGACATAGAGCAGCCGGCGGTATTCGTCGTCGGCGAGTTCCCGTGCCCGCGCCGCCGCTGCTTTGGAAAAGCCGTTGGCGACGTCGCTGGCAGAGCGCCAGAGATAGCCCTTGCCGTCCCAATTCGCGCCGGAGCCATCGAAGGGCATCAGGCGCGGCAGATGCTGGTCACTGAACGGGGCGGAACCGCCATCGACCAGGAACACGACCGGCGCTTCCAGCCCCTTGGCGGCATGCACGGTCATGACCCGGACCTCGTCGCGGGTCTGGTCCATCTCGCGCTTGATCTCGGGACCGGCGTTTTCCAGCGTCGACAGGAAGGCTTCAAGCCCCGGCAGGCCGGTCCGTTCCTCGGCCAGGCAGAAGCTGAGGAACTCGTCGAGGATGTCGCCGGCTTCGGGCCCGAGCCGCGCGATCATCTTCCGGCGCACGCCATCGCGTGCCAGCAGGCCAGCGTAAAATTCGAACACCGGTTTGAAGGCGGCCGCGTTCGTCCAGATGTCGACCTGGGCGACGATCTTCGCAAGTCGCTCGCTTTCGCCGGCGTGCTGTCGCAGCGACGCGATCAGCGACAAGCCGGACGGCCTCTGCGCGGCGAGCGTGAAAAGCGTCTCTTCCGGCAGATCGAAGATCGGGCTGCGCAGCACGGCGGCGAGCGACAGATCGTCCTGCGGCTGGATGAGGAGGTGACCGAGCGCAATCAGGTCCTTGACCGCGATGTGCCCGGGCAGGCTCAGCCGGTCGGCGCCGGCAACCGGAATGTCGCGCCGTTTCAAGGCACGGGTCAGCGCGTGGACGAAGCGATCGCGCTTGCGCACCAGCACCAGCACGTCGCCCGGCCGCAGCCGCGTGCCGCGGCCTTCGATGATCTCGCCACTGCCGATCCAGCCGGCGATGGTGGCGGCGACGTTCTCGGCCACGCGCACCGCCGGCGCGTGCGCATGGTCGATGGCTTGCGTCCAGTCGTCGGGCTCATCGACGACATCGGCGCCGACTGACGGCCACACCTCGACATAGCCCGGTGCGTCGGTGCGGATCGCCTGGTGGCGCAGCGGATCGGGATCATGGCTGATGCCGCGCCGCACGCTCGCGTCGGCAAAGACGCGGTCGACTGCGGTCAGAACATCGTCGGTCGAGCGGAACGACCAGGTCAGCTTGAGGTCGGCAAAGGACGCCTCGGCGTCGCGCACCCGTCCGGCGAACAACAGCCGGCTGTCGGCGAAGGAGTCCGGGGCGGCACCCTGGAACGAATAGATCGACTGCTTCTCGTCGCCGACGGCGAAGACCGTGCGATGGACCCTGTCGCGCGCGCCAAAGCCGGCAAAGAATTCTTCCGCCAGCCGCTTCACCACTTCCCATTGATCGGGGCTGGTGTCCTGCGCTTCGTCGAGCAGGATATGATCGATGCCCTGGTCGAGCTTGTACTGCACCCAAGGGCCGGCGTCTGGCCGCGCCAGCAGGTTGACGGTGCGGGTGATCAGGTCGTTGAAATCGAGAAAGCCGCGGCTGCGCTTGAGCATTTCGTAGCGGGCGATCAGCCAGTCGGCGATGGTCAGCGCCGCTCTTGTACCCTCCAGCATCCGGAACAGGGCCAGCCGGTCGGTGGTTTCGACGATGGCATTGGCGGCCGAGAGATAGCGCTCCGCCAGATCCGGCAGCCGGTCGACCAGGGCCTTCCTGAAGGCCTTTGCCGGGTCGTAGGTGTCGCCATCGGTCTTGAGGAAGGCGCGCGCGAGCAGTTGCAGGCGCCGAATGGGATCGCCCTCGGCGAAAGCCTGCCGCGCATAGGGCAGGATGTTGTTCAGCACCGATCTGGCATCGGTGGCCTCGGCTGCGTGGGCGAAGCCGGCAAAATAGTCGGGCAGGAAACCCGGCAACGGCCATACCGAAGCGGCTATGCCCTCGGCCGTCTGGCCTGGATGGAAATGGAATTCGTCGAACAGGGCCTGGAAGCGCGTGCCGTCACGCCCGACGGCGTCGATGAAATTGCGCAAGCCGTCGCGCTTGCGCACGATCTCACCCAGCAAGGCGTCGAGCCCGGCTTCGCCGCCCCGATCGAGAATGGCGGCAAAAGCCTCGGCCAGATCCCTGTCGCCGGCGGATGTGCCCGAAATCATCTCGCGGCGCGCCCCGGCAAACAGCGAGGCTTCCATCTGGCCGTCGAGCATCTCGAAATGGGCCGGGATGTTGGCTTCCAGCGGGAACTGGTGCAGCACCGATTCGCAGAAGGCATGGATGGTCTGGATCTTCAGCCCGCCGGGTGTTTCCAGCGCCTCGGCGAACAGGCGCCGCGCCCGGCGCATGGTCTCGAGATCGGGCCGGCGCCCCTCCAGAGCCTCGACCTTTGCCGCCAGATCCGCGTCACCAAGCGTCGTCCACTCCGACAGTGTCGAGAACACCCGGTTGGACATGTTGGCGGCGGCGGCGCGCGTATAGGTCAGGCACAGTATCTTCGACGGATCGGTGCCGCGCAGCAGCAGCCGGATGACGCGCTGGGCCAGCACATGGGTCTTGCCGGATCCGGCATTCGCCGACACCCAGGCGGAATTGCCGGGATCGGCGGCGCGGGCCTGGCTGGTCGCGGTGTCGCTGGGGATCGGATAGGCCTTTTTCATGCCTCTCCTCCCTCGTCACCGGCATCGCCGCCTGCCGACCATTCGAGCACGCGGGCAAGATGGTCGTAGTCGCCATCAGTCTCGCCTTCGCGGAACGGCAGCGCGCGCGACAGATAACCCGTCGCAGGATCGGCATAGTGGATCAACAGCTTTTCCAGCCGCGCCCAGGCCTCTTCGGCAAGATCGGTCGCGGTCCGCGGCTGGCGATTGTGTTCGAGGATGGATTCCTCGAACACCTCGCCATTCGGCTTCAGCCTGATGAAGGCCAGTTGAGAGGGCTCGCGCGCGCCTAAATCCTTGAAGGCGCCGCGCCTGAGCAGCGCACCCTCCAGCGCCAGTTGCGGCGCTAGCAGTGTGTGCGCCTGCGCCTTGGACGGCGAGGAACCGGTCTTGTAATCCAGTATGTCGGCCATGCCACCGGCCAAAAGGTCGACCCGGTCGGCGTAGCCGGACAGAGTCACGCCGGACTGGCCGACAACGGTCTTGCCGGCGCGCTCCTCGGCATAACGCCTTGTCACCGCATCGGCGCGCGTGCGCTCCCACTCGATGATGTTGGCGGCGAGTTTCTCGAAACGTGGCCACCACACCGCCTCGACATCGGCCGGAAGCGCGGCCTCGGCAAAACAGGCGCGGCCGGCGGCGATAAGGCCGGCGAGCGCCTCGGGGGTGCGCGGATCGGCGACACTGCCTGAGAACAGGTGCAGGATGGCGTGAAACAGCGTGCCGCGCTCGGCCGCACCAGGATCGCGGATGACCTGATCGAGCGGCATCAGGCCAAGGATGCGTCTCGCATAGACGGCGTAGGGGTCACGGCGCAGGGTCTCGATCTCGGTGACCGAGAAATGCGTCGGGCGCACCGACAGCGGCGGCTTCGGCTGCGGCCGTGGCGCGAAATCCTGCCTTGGGCCGGTATCCAGCGCGCGCGCCCAGGCGAGCAGTTCGTCGCCACGCCGGCGCAGCTCCGCTGCCTGGTCGCTGCCGATGAAGGTCAGCAGCCGCTGCAGCCAGCGCGACGGCACGGCGGGGGCGTCGCCGGCACGCGCCGAGCGGGACAGCACCACTTTCCCAGCGCCCATGGCCATCTGGAAATCATGCGCGGCAAGGCCGATGCGCCGCTCGGGCGGTTCGAGGTCGATGCCGGTCTTCATCAGCCGCGACATGAAGCGGTCGCTCTCGGGCTTGCGCGGCCATACGCCCTCGTTGAGCCCGCCGATGACCAGCGTGTCGACGGTCTGCAATCGGGCTTCCAGCGCACCCCAGATGGCGATGTTCCGGTCGGTGCCTTGTGCCGGCTTGACCGTTTCAGGCGCGATCAGCGCCGCCATGATATCGGGCCACTCGGTCGCCGCGAAGGACAGTGAAGCCGAAGCCGAGACCAGCCCGCGCAGCAGTTCGGCAAGCTTTTCACCGGCGTCACCGGCATAGAGCTCGCCAAGACCACCGTCGGCGGTGCGGCCGAGATTTTCGAGTGAGACGACACTGGCCCTGACAAGCGCGGCAAGGTTGGCGTCATCCCGGCCGCGGAAGGCTGCGAGCGGCGCCAGCGCTTGCTTGAGACGTTCAAGCAAATTCCGGGCAGTTTCGATGGAGCGCACGGTCAGCCGGGAAAACCAGAAGGGCTGTCGACTGCCGCCGCCCAGGCCGGTGAGGCGGGCCTCGAACAGTTCCGGCAGCGAAACGATGTCTGGGCGGCCGGTGCCGCCGCGCAGCGCCACCAGCTCGACGAGTTCCGCCGCGTGGCGCACATCGGCCCGTTCGAGGCCGAGGCCAAGCAGCGGATGCTTGAGCAGCGACAGCAGGCCAACCGGATCGCCTGGCCTGAACAATGCCTCGAGCGCCAGCCTGAGCAGGCTGGCCGCCGGGGTGTTGGCGAGCGGCGTGCCACCGGAATCGTCGGCGACGACGCCGAAGCGCTGGAGCTCGATCGAGACGCGCCGTGCCAATGCGCGATCGCCGGTGACGAGAGCCGCCCTTTGGCCGGGCTGTTCGACCGCGCGCTTGAGCGCGACGGCGATGGCGACAGCTTCATCACGTTCGCTGGCAGCTTCGAGCAGGGTCACCTCGGCGAAGGCGCCGGCAATGTGGGACGCCGGGAAGCCCGCACGTGTCTCGGCCCAGAGTTCGGTGGTTTCGGCCGGCCGCAGCGCTTCGCCGACAAGAGCGGCGCGAAGCGCAAGTCGCGGTTCGGCCACGCCAATCTCCTCGACGTCGCCGCGCAATACGCCGATCTTGCCTATCAGCCTGGCCAGGCCATATTGCGGGTGGCCGAGCACAGCTGGACGCGCGCCGGGCGCGGCAATCGCCTGGAATGACGCTTCGTCCAGCGTTCGGTCGAGACCCGGCAGCACAATGGCGCCGCCGGGCAGGCGCGCGATGGCGGCAAGCAGTTCAGCCGTGGCGGGGATCGAGCCGGTCGACCCTGCGGCGATGACCGGGCCAGCGGGCGGATTGCGCAGCAGCCGCGCCGCCTCGGCGCGGATCAGCGCGCTGCGATGCGCGGCCGGATTGGAGCGGTCGCTTTCCGCGAGGAATTTCGGCCAGGCTTCGGTGACGATGCCGAGGAATTCGAGGGTCACCTGCCACCATCCGGCAAGGTTGCCGGTCACCAGATCGGTGAGCTTGGCCCAGTCCGTTCCTTCCGTCTCGATCTCGTCCATCAGCCGGGCGAGATCGCGCGCCAGCCAGATCGCGTCGGCGGTGGAAGCCGGGATGACGATCTCCTCGGCAAAGAGGGCGGCGACATGTGCCGGCAGCCGGCGTTTCCAGGCGCGCACCAGCGGCGTCAGCAGCAACAGGCGTTCGGTTGCCGAAATCGGCGGCGCGAGATCGATGGCCGCCGATGCCTCGGTCTCGAACGCGGCCTCATCTTCGTCGAACTCGCCGAGCGGCCGGATGACCGGCAGGATTGCCGAGCCGCCGCCGCCGCGTGCCGCCAGGCTGTCGACGAAGACACCCCGCAAGGCACGCGCGGCACGGCGTGTCGGCACATAGATGGTGACATCGGCCAAAGCGAGCGGGTCGCCGTCAAATCGAAACCCCGGAACAAGGCGACCGGCAAGCAGCGCCTCGGCAAGCGTCGGCAGAAACGGCGCTCCGGGCGGGATCGAGAAAACGCGGCTGGAGCCGCTCATTGCGACTCGATGAGCGCGCCGGCGACCGCCGCTTCCGCGAGCGGTACGGCATCGGGCGTGCCGACGGTGACCCAGTGGCCATGCATGGGCATGCCGAACAGGCGGCCGGCCGCGATGGCGGAATCGAAATAGGCGTTGAGCGAGTGCGGCCCGGCCGGTGCACCCTCGAACAGGCGCGGATGGACGATCGCCGCCCCGGCATAGATCAGCCCCGCCGGGTCGCCTTGCGAACGCCGCAAGCCGCCATCCGGCGCCACCAGGAAATCGGTGCTGCCGCAGTGTCCGGTCGCCTGTTGGAGATCCGCCAGCATCAGCAGAATATCCATTTTCGCCGCGTCCCATGCAAGGGCGAGGCGCTGGAGATTGAGAGGACCGTCATCGATCCAGAACGTGTCGGCGTTGAGGATGTAGAAGGGCTGATCGCCCAGTTCGGGCAACGCCTTGACGATGCCGCCGGCGGAATCGAGCAGTTGTTCGCTCTCGTCAGAAATGACGATGTTTGGCGCGCGGCGGGCAGTGACATGGGCGACGATCTGTTCGGGAAAGTAGTGGACGTTGACCACGGCCTTCGCGACGCCGGCGGCGGCCAGGCTGTCGAGGCTCCAGTCGAGCAACGTCTTGCCGGCAATCTTGACCAGTGGCTTGGGAATCGTGTCGGTGATCGGCCGCATGCGTTTGCCAAGCCCGGCGGCAAGTACGATGGCGGTGTCCGGTCTTGCTGTCACAGCGCTCGCTCCTCCAGCAAACCGTGGGCGTCGTAGAACTCGCGCAGGCTTGCCAGCGCCGGATGAGACAGAGCCCGGCGCAGATAGTCGCGGATGCGCGGCAGGTGCTTCAGATAATAGGGCTTGCCGTCGCGTTTTTCGAGGCGAACGAAGATACCGAGTATCTTGGAGTTTCGCTGCGCCGCCATGACGGCGTAGGATTCCAGGAAGCTTGCTTCGTCGAAAGCCCCGGCTGCGTGGCGCGCCGTGACATAGGCATCCAGCGTCTGTTTCTCGATCTCGGGCGAGATGGTGACCCGCGCGTCCATAGCGAGCGAGGCGACGTCATAGGCGCAAGGGCCGATCAGCGCATCCTGGAAATCGACAATGCCCAATCGATCATGCCCTGAACGGTCGCCGCGCCAGATGATGTTGGGCGAATGGAAGTCGCGCAGCATCAGCGTGACCTCGCGGCCCTGCAGCCGGTCGAGGAGTGCGTTCCATTGCTTGTGGTAGCCGGCGCGCAAGCTGTCGCTTGCCGGGCTGCCCGATATCGCCGGCACGTACCAATCGACCAGCAGATCGGCTTCGATCATCATGGCATCGCGGTCGAAAGGCGGCACGTCGTGGAAGCCGCCTTGCCCTGTTTCCAGGCGCTGCGGCCAGGCCCTGCCATGCATCATGGCCAGCAGCTCGGCCGCCGCTGCGCAACGCTCGGCCAGCGGCTGGCCATCGCCGCCGAGGAAACCTTCGGAACCAAGATGTTCGAGCAGCAGGAAACCTTGCTCCTGGTCCTCGGCATGGATTTGCGGAACGCTGACGCCACCTTCCTTCAAGGCGCGGTCGATGGCGACGAAGGCGGAGACCGACTGAGCGGTATGCGCGATCTCGGCATAGGGCTTGCCGTCGCGCACAGGCGGACCGAGAACCAGCCGTGGCGAGTTCATCAAGACCCGAGGCTTTTGGTCCGGCAACGAAACGATCTCGTAGGAGCGGGCCGAAGCATCGCCGATGAAATGGCGGCGCTGCGCTTCCCCCCAGCCGGCGTTCACAAGAAAGTCGCGCATGGCCAGCGATCGTGCCGCCCGATCGAAGGCATCACCCTGGCCTGACAATCGCGCCAGCCGGCCGTCGCCATGCTGGACGAGCTCGATCAGGACCGTGGTTTTCGGCAGATGGGCTTCCGCCCGTTCCGGCCATTCGACCAAAGCAGCACCCTGCGCGAGGGCTTCGTCGAACCCAAGCTCATCGAGCTCGTCCGCCGAGGACAGGCGGTATAGATCGAAATGATGGACCGGAATGCGGGTGTCGTAGCTCTGCACCAGCGTGAAGGTCGGACTCGGAACCTCGAGGCCGGCATCGTCGGCCAAGGTCCTGATCAAGGCCCGCGCCAGCGTCGACTTGCCGGCGCCGAGATCGCCCTTGAGGGCAAGCACGTCGCCTGGGCGCAGCGACAGCGCAAGATCCTCGCCCAGCCGCGCTGTGTGTGTTTCGTCGGCGAGTAAACGCTCCAGCACCAATCCCGTCATCGAGCGCGCTACTCGGCCGCGGCGCGGATGCCCGGCATGTCTGGAAAGGTGCAGATGACGGTCGTGCCCTTGTCCTTGCCGGTTTCGATGCGAACGCTGCCGCCATGCAGCTCGACGAAGCTCTTGACGATCGACAGGCCGAGGCCGGCGCCGCGCCGGCGGCCGCCATTGGCGCGCGGCTCGAAACGGCGGAACACCGAATCGAGCACATCCGGCGGCATGCCGGGACCATCGTCATGAACCGAGAATTCCACCCCATCCGCCAGATGGCGGCATGTGAGCCGGATGATGCTGGCTTCCGGGGCGTAATTGGCGGCGTTGCTGAGCAGATTGTAGAGGATCTGGCGGACGCGGACCTCATCGCCGTGAAACGTCTTCGGCGCCGCGATGGCGTCCACCTGGAGACTGATCGAATGCTCTTCCAGCCGGTCGGCCACCAGTTCGGCCGCAGCGGCGATGGTGCGATCGACCTGCACCTCGGAAATGTCGAGCTGCATGATGCCGGCGTCCACCGTCGCCAGGTCGAGGATATCGTTGACGATGGTGAGCAGGACCGCGGAGGACGAGCTGACATGCTCGACATATTCGCGCTGCTTCTGCGTCAGCGGACCGGTCGTGGGCTGCGACAGGAGTTCGGTGAAGCCGATAATGTTGGTCAGCGGCGAGCGCAGTTCATAGGAGACGTGCTGGACGAATTCGTTCTTGAGCTGGTCGGATTTTTGCAGCGCCTCGTTCTTGTCCTTCAGCGCCCGCTCTACATGGACGCTGTCGGTCACGTCGACGAAGGTCATCATCACCTGCCCGTTGGGCAGCGGGATCATGGCGTAACTCAGCACATTGCCGTTGTTGAGCTCGGTCTGTCCGTGGCGGTCGCGGCGCTCGTCGTCAAAGCCGGTGATGGCGGCAACGAAGCTGGGCCAGGGGCTGTCCGCGGCCTGCCGGTCGCAGAGGTCACGTATCGTCGACACGTGGACACTGGGCTTGGCCGCTTCACCGCTCAATCCCCAGAGAGTGGCAAAGGCAGGATTCGACAGCCGGAGCCTGCCGTCGGGTCCGAACACCGCCACGCCTTCGGCAAGATTGTCGAGCGTCTCGCCCTGAACCCGCACGGCTGTCTGGTAGCGGCTTTCGAGGTCCATCTTCTCGGTCAGGTTCTCGAACACCCAGGTCACGCCGCCCTTGGGCTGCGGATTGGCGACGACGCGAATGGTCTTGCCATCCGGCAGATGCCACCAATGTTCCTGGGATTCGACGGCGCGATAGGCGCCGAGCAGGCCTTCCTTCCAGCGGCGCCATTCAGGCTGTTCGGCGATCTTGCCTTCGCTGCGCAGCCGGTCGAGCAGCAAGGCATTGTCGGGTGCGCTGTGCAGGAAGCCGGCGTCCAGCCCCCAAAGCTTCTGGAAGGCTTGATTGAAGAACCGCAGCTTCTCGTCGGTGTCGAAAATGGCGACTGCCGTGTTGAGCTGGTCGAGCGTGTCGGCGTGGCTTCGCACCGTCCGTTCGTATTCGCCGCGAACGGCCTCAATGGCACTGGTGTCACAGGCAAGGCCGGCCGAGCCATCGCTGCCGGCGAAATCGGTGACCGCGAACACACGGCGGTCACCTTCGATCACGGTGGACAGCGACTGCTCGAAAACCGGATGCGTCTTGTGCTGGGCGGCAATCGCATCGCGCGCCTGGCCGCCGAGGAACTCTTTTTTCTCCCGGACCGCGGCTTCGGCATTTTCGGCTTCGACGGCATCGGCATAGGCGCGGTTGACCCACTTCAGCCCGCCACCCTCGCCGCGGAGCCATGCCGGCATGTTCAGCGCGTCGAGCAGGCCGATCATCGTGTCGTGGTCGGCGGCCAGCCGCTGGTTCTCGATCTTCAGCCTGGCCTGGCTGCGCTGCGTCTCCGAGAGCGAGACGAAACGCACGAGCACATGCGCGGCACTCTTGCGGCCATGCACTTCGAGCGGCGCACCGGCCTGCGATTCGATGACGAGGTCGAAGGGTTTGGCCTTCTCGCGCAATCCCGCGACGGCATGTTCGAGTGCCGCCGCCGAACGCGGCATCAGCCAGCGGCCGAAAGCGAGAAAAGCGGCCCTATCCTCGGGAGCGCCGCTTTCGACGGGCAATGTGCCGATAAGCTCGGGCTTCTTGTTTTCCGCGGCCCAGACGACCACGCGCTGGTCACGGAGATTGAGCAGCGCCTCGGAGCGGCGGAGCGCCGCGTTGATGTCGGCGAGGCGGCTCCTGAGTTCGACATTCTCCGCCGAGGTGCGGGCTCTTTCGCGGATGAGAACGATGGCCGATATCAGTGCGGCACCCGTCACGCCGACGAACACGGCAAGCTGCATGACCTCGATGGCGCTCACCGACAGTCCCGCGACGCTGGCAGCAGCGGTTTCGGCATGCGCGACGGCGCCAGCCAAGGGGCCCGCGAGCGCGGAGGTGGCAAGGAATGTCGACGCACGGGCGCGCCAGGACAGGCTCCCGCCTTCCAGGGCGGAGCCAGCAATCCCCGAATCGTCATGGCCGCCGGAAACGGCCCGTCCCGCTCTGTGCGGGTGTTGCCCCGGCATGTCTTGGTCCTCTCCGCCGCCTGAATGCAAGACCGCCCTGATGCGTGCCTCTCTTGACCCTCTCGGGCTGGAAGCATCGCCGAATCACCTGACAATAACCCCTCGCCGAATCGCCGTGAAGGCTGATGGCGCGCAAAAATAAGGCCGGGCGAAAAGTCAATCGCCCGACCTCAATATCTGGTAGTAATTTTAGCTTTGGTTAATAGCGGTAGTGTTCCGGCTTGAACGGGCCCTGCGGCGTGACGCCGATATAGGCGGCTTGTTCACCCGACAGTTCGGTCAGACGGGCGCCGAGCTTGTCGAGATGCAGGCGCGCGACCTTTTCGTCGAGATGCTTGGGCAGGACATAGACCTGGTTCTCGTACTGGCCGGGCTTGGTGTAGAGTTCGATCTGCGCCAGCACCTGGTTGGTGAAGGATGCCGACATGACGAAGCTCGGGTGGCCTGTGGCGTTGCCGAGATTGAGCAGCCGCCCTTCCGACAAAAGGATCATCCGCTTGCCGTCCGCGAAGGTGATCATGTCGACCTGCGGCTTGACGTTGGTCCATTTCAAATTGCGCAGCGCGGCGACCTGGATCTCATTGTCGAAGTGGCCGATGTTGCCGACGATGACCATGTCCTTCATCGAGCGCATATGGTCGAGGGTGACGACATCCTTGTTGCCGGTGGTGGTGATGACGATGTCGGCGGTGGGGGCCGCATCTTCCAGCGTGACGACTTCAAACCCGTCCATCGCCGCCTGCAGCGCGCAAATCGGATCGACCTCGGTGACCTTGACGCGGGCGCCGGCGCCCTTGAGCGAGGCCGACGAGCCCTTGCCGACGTCGCCATAACCGCACACGACAGCGACCTTGCCGGCCATCATCGTGTCGGTGCCGCGGCGGATGCCGTCGACCAGCGATTCCTTGCAGCCATATTTGTTGTCGAACTTCGACTTGGTGACCGAGTCGTTGACGTTGATGGCGGGGAAGGGCAGCAGGCCCTTCTTCTGCAGCTGATAGAGCCGGTTGACGCCGGTGGTCGTCTCTTCGGTGACGCCGCGGATCGCCGCCTTCTGCTTGGTGAAGAAGCCGGGCGAAGCCTTCAGGCGCTTCTTGACCTGGGCGTAGAAGTATTCCTCTTCCTCGCTCTGCGGGTTGGACAGCACATCCTCGCCGGCCTCGGCGCGGGCGCCGATCAGGATGTACATGGTGGCATCGCCGCCATCATCGAGGATCATGTTGGAGAGGCCGCCGTCGGCCCACTGGAAGATCTTGTCGGTGTAGTCCCAATACTCCTCGAGCGACTCGCCCTTGACGGCGAACACCGGGATGCCGGCTTCGGCGATGGCCGCGGCCGCATGGTCCTGGGTCGAGAAGATGTTGCAGGAGGCCCAGCGGATATCGGCGCCCAGCTCCTTCAGCGTCTCGATCAGCACCGCCGTCTGGATCGTCATGTGCAGCGAGCCGGTGATGCGCGCGCCCTTGAGCGGCTGCTTGGGACCGAATTCCTCACGGCAGGCCATCAGGCCCGGCATTTCGGTTTCGGCGATCTCGAGTTCCTTGCGGCCCCAGCCGGCAAGCGAGATGTCGGCGACCACATAGTCCTTGCTACCCGTCATGGCAGTACTCCGATGCGAATGTTGTGCTTGCGAATTTGTTGCGGGCACGCCCGCGCCGGTCGGCGCGTCGAAGGGCGCGAATTGCCGGCCTGACTAGCAGATCGGAGCAAGGACGACAATGGGATATAAAGAAATCTTTATCCCTGCATGTCTCTCAGACACGCATCGGCGCTCTACCTGATCAGCATTCCTCGCCAAAGCGGGACGCCACCAGCTGCTCCAGGGCGTCGATGACCTGCCGGGCTTCCGGCCCGCTCGCGGTGACGCGGATCGAATAGCCGGGGCTTGCCGCCAGCATCATCAGGCCCATGATCGAGGTGCCGCCGACCTTGACGCCATCCTTCTCGACATGCACCGAGGCATCGAAGCCGCTGGCCAGCTGGACAAACTTCGCCGAAGCGCGCGCATGAAGGCCACGTTGGTTGATGATGGGAAAATCCCGGACAATTTGGTCTTTTTCCGGGGACAGCGCGGTCATTTGCTGCTCAGGAGCTGGCTGGCGACATTGATGTATTTGCGGCCGGCGGCCTGAGCCTCATCGAGCGCGGCGGCCATATTGTCGCCCTTGCGGATCGAGGAGAGCTTGATCAGCATCGGCAGGTTCATGCCGGCGATCACCTCGGTGCGGCCGGATTCCATCACCGAGATGGCAAGGTTGGAGGGCGTGCCGCCGAACATGTCGGTCAGCACGATAACGCCCGCCCCGGTATCGACACGGGCAACAGCGTCGACGATGTCGCGGCGACGCTGCTCCATATCGTCGTCGGCACCGATCGCCACGGTTTCGAAATTGTCTTGTGGCCCGACGACATGTTCGACGGCATGTCGGAACTCGGTGGCCAGTTGACCGTGCGTTACAAGCACGAGTCCGATCATTCTTTGGTGGCTCCCGTCATCGCCGCTTCACAGGCGCATTTTATGCTCGCCAGCCAATCCAGGCGGCGGGAGCGCTATCTTGTCGACGCACGGCCCGTTGACAAGCCCAAAATTGCGCAGGCACATGCCATTTTGACGCATTGCAGCAAAAAACCCGGAACGGATCATAGACAAAGGCGCGATCGACAGCCGCGCCATCACGACCGGCAAGGCGGCAGCGACGTTGCGTTCGACCGCATCGATGCGCGGCACCCGACAGCCGGCGATGCTGGTGTCGGCATCCTCCTGAAAGCGTGCCGTTTCACCGGCCGGCGTCAGGCGGACATGCAAGTCGACAATGGCGGCGGGCTCGAACGGCACCGCTCGCGGCCCGAGCCCAGGCACCTCGACGAGGCCTTCTATGGTGGCGGGAGCGCGGCAGAGAAGCCGCCCGGCATGCGCCTCGACAAAGAGCTGATCGTCACCGACGAGCCGCGAGAACAGGCCGCGCTGGCGACAATGATCGAGGAGGGCCAGCGCCAGCGTCGTCTTGCCCGAACCGGAGGCTCCGGTGACGAGAATGCCGCGCTCGCCGATCAAAACCATTGTCGCGTGAATGTTTTCAGGCTGCACGATCATGCCTTTAAATGAAGCATGAACTCTGGACGAACGAAACCGTTCGTCCGAGAAAACCGATTCCCATTTTTCGGGATCATGCTTCGGCCGGCAACGTGACCACGAAACGCGCGCCCTTGATCTCGCCGGGTTTGGTGCCGGGGATGTTCTCGGCGGTCAGCGTGCCGCCATGGGCTTCGACGATCTGCCTGGATATCGACAGGCCAAGGCCCGAATTCTGGCCGAATGCCTCGCCGGCCGGCCGGTCCGTGTAGAAGCGCTCGAAGATGCGGTCGATGTTGTCGGCCCGGATGCCGGGGCCATTGTCATCGATGGTGACGATGTTGAACTTGCCGGCACGCGCCAGCGACAGGCTGATGTGGCCATGATCCTCGGGAACGAAGGAACGGGCGTTCTCGATCAAATTGGTGATGACCTGGCCGATGCGCAGATCATGCCCGACGACGACGTAGCCTTTGACGCCCTGCGGCAGTTTGGCGGCCTTGAACTCGATCTCGACCGCCTTCTTGTTACGCGTCGCTTCGCGCGAAACGGCGACCAGATCGGTGATGAATTTCTTCAGGTCAACCGTCCCCGCATCTTCACGCGCGAGTTCCGCGTCCAGGCGCGATGCGTCGGAAATATCGGTGATGAGCCGGTCCAGCCGCCTGACATCGTGCTGGATGATATCCATCAGCCGGCCGCGCGAATCGTCGTTCTTGGCCAGCGGCAAGGTTTCCACCGCGCTGCGCAGCGACGTCAGCGGGTTCTTCAGTTCGTGCGAGACATCGGCCGCGAAGCTTTCGATCGCCTCGATGCGGGCGTAGAGCGCGTTGGTCATGTCGCGTATGGCGATCGACAGATTGCCGATCTCGTCCTGACGGTCGGAAAAATCGGGAATTTCCTCACGGCTCTTGACGCCGCGCCGCACCCGCACCGCCGCCGCCGACAGCCGGCGCAGCGGATTGGCGATGGTGGAGGCAAGCAGCATCGACAGGATGGCGGTGACAAGCGCCGCGATACCGAAGACGCGCAGGATCGCCTTGCGCTCGGCAGCGACGATCTTGTCGATGTCGCCGCCTTCGGTCGACAGCATCAGCACGCCCAGAACAGCACGAAAGCGCTGGATCGGCACCGCCACCGAAACGATCTGCTCGCCCTGCTCGCTGACGCGCACGATGGTCGACGGGCTGCCGGTGAGAGCCTTGACCACTTCCGGGAAAGCGGCGCCATTGCCGCCCGGCTGCTCGTGATAGACCGGCAGCTCGGTGTTGCGGAAGAAGTCGAAGACGAATTTCTGGATGCGCTCGACCAGATCGGGCTCTTCCTCCTCGACCGGCGGCAGGTCGTAGCGCAGGATCTGGCCACGCGAATAGAGGTGGCGTGAATCGAGCAGCAGATTGGCGTCGCGGTCATAGATGCGGGCGCGGGTCCTGGTCGGCGAGATCAGCCTTCGCAGCACCGGGGCGACGCGCTCCGGGTTGATCGGGAAGTCGAGATTGTCGAGCTGGTCGGAGCCCGGCCCCAGGCTTTCGCCGGCCTGCAGTTCAAGCAGCTTTTCCGGGTCGATGCTGATCGAATCCGTCTCGACCGTCGCCGACGCGGCGATCGCACCGGCGATGATCTCGCCCTGGGTCATCAGGCTTTCGACGCGGGCGTCGATCAGCCCGTCTCGGAAGGTGTTGAGATAGAGGATGCCGGTCACCAGGACGGCGAGGCCGGCAAGGTTGAGGAACAGGATACGCCGCGTCAGGCTGGAAAAGATATGATGGCCAAGGAAGCGGCGCATCGGCACCGTGATCTTCGAGACGAAGGACGGCATGATCCGCGACGGCCGCCTGGAGGCGCCCGCCGGTCTTGTTCGCTGTGCTTCCACTGCCATCGAATAGCAGCTCCCGCCTAGTCCTTGGCCTGATGCATGTCGTTGTCCCAAAACCGGGACCACTTTTGGGCGACATGGATTACCTTGCTTTGATGCATGTCGGCATCCCAAAACCGGGACCACTTTTGAGCGACATGCATCATTACGCTTCGCGGAACCGGTATCCGACTCCGTAAAGGGTTTCGATCATCTCGAAGTCGTCGTCGACGGCCTTGAACTTCTTGCGCAGCCGCTTGATGTGGCTGTCGATGGTGCGATCGTCGACATAGACCTGTTCATCATAGGCCGAATCCATCAGCGCATCACGGCTTTTTACGACACCGGGACGCTGCGCCAGCGAATGCAGGATCAGGAACTCGGTGACGGTGAGCGTCACCGGCTCGCCTTTCCAGGTGCAGGTGTGGCGCTCCTGGTCCATGACGAGCTGGCCGCGCTCGAGCGAGCGGGCCTGCTGGCTTGGCGTCTTGGCGGCAGCCTCGCGGGCACTGGCGCGGCGCAGCACGGCGCGCACCCGCTCGACCAGCAGGCGCTGCGAGAAGGGTTTGCGGATGAAATCGTCGGCGCCCATCTTGAGGCCGAACAATTCATCGATCTCGTCGTCCTTGGAGGTCAGGAAGATCACCGGCAGGTCTGACTTCTGGCGCATCCGGCGCAGCAGTTCCATGCCGTCCATGCGCGGCATCTTGATGTCGAGGATGGCAAGGTTCGGCGGGCGTGCCGCCAGGCCTTCCAGCGCCGACGCACCATCCGTGTAGGTCTCGACGCGATACCCCTCGGATTCCAGGGCGATCGACACCGATGTCAGAATGTTGCGGTCGTCATCGACAAGCGCGATTGTTGCCATTTCAAGCGGCTCCCTCATGAGCTGTCCCTTCTGTCGTAGAGAAGGGGCTTTTGCAGGACAAATTAGGTACAAAATGTGGCATAGGCCTTGTCCGCTGTCACGCGCGGCATGCCGGCGGCCACAATCCTACCTCGACATGGATTGGACGAACGTACATCGCCAATCCTTTGGGCAACCGCGAAACTTTTTGCACATATAAACGATTTAAACAACTTTCAAAATATTTAAATCGATTAATGATTTGATATCATTTGCCTTTTCTGGTTCTGACCATCTCAGCCCGCGTAGTGGGCGTGCTGGAAACGTGCCGGCAAAGATGCGGCAAATCCAAGAGGGACACTCGATGTCGGAAGTCGGCAAACGCAATTCCGCCTGCGCGATCGATCATATCGGCCTGAAAACCACCGGCGTGGTGCGCTATAATTTCGGTGCGGCTGCCCTTTATGAGGAATCGATCCGGCGCGGCGAGGCCCGCTTGACCGCCCATGGCGCGCTGGTCGCCGAGACCGGACAGCACACCGGCCGCTCGCCCAAGGACAAGTTCGTCGTCCGCGATGGCGCCACCGAACCACATGTCTGGTGGGACAACAACAAGGCGATCTCGCCGGCCCAGTTCGACACGCTGCTCGCCGATTTCCAGGCGCATGCCGCGGACAAGGATCTATACGTCCAGGATCTGGTCGGCGGCGCCGATGCGGAGTCGAGGCTGCCGACCAGGGTGATCACCGAATTTGCCTGGCACTCGCTGTTCATCCGCAATCTGCTGATCCGTCCGGATGCCGCCGAACTCGAACAGTTCGTGCCTGAGATGACGATCATCGACCTGCCGTCCTTCCGCGCCGATCCCCTTCGTCACGGCAGCCGCACCGAAACGGTGATCGCCGTCGATCTTTCGCGCAAGATCGTGCTGATCGGCGGCACCTCCTATGCCGGCGAGATGAAGAAGTCGGTGTTCACCATGCTCAACTATCTGCTGCCGGCGAAAGGCGTGATGCCGATGCATTGCTCGGCCAATGAGGGTGCGGCCGGCGACGCCGCCATCTTCTTCGGCCTGTCGGGCACCGGCAAGACGACGCTCTCGGCCGATCCCTCGCGCACGCTGATCGGCGACGACGAGCATGGCTGGGGGCCGCACGGCATCTTCAATTTCGAAGGCGGCTGCTACGCCAAGACGATCAAGCTGTCGGCGGAAGCCGAGCCGGAAATCTTCGCCACCACGCAGCGCTTCGGCACGGTGCTGGAAAATGTCGTGCTCGACGCTGATGGCGTGCCGGATTTCAACGACGGAAGACTGACCGAGAACACACGCTGCGCCTACCCGCTGGACTTCATCCCCAATGCCAGCAAGACCGGCCGCGCCAACCATCCCAACAACATCATCATGCTGACCGCCGATGCGTTCGGCGTGATGCCGCCGATCGCGCGGCTGACCCCGGCGCAGGCGATGTATCATTTCCTGTCCGGCTACACCGCCAAGGTGGCCGGAACCGAAAAGGGCGTGACCGAGCCCGAAGCGACGTTTTCGACCTGTTTCGGTGCCCCATTCATGCCGCGCCACCCTTCCGAATACGGCAATCTGCTGCGCGAGCTGATTGCCCGCCACGGCGCCGATTGCTGGCTGGTCAACACCGGCTGGACCGGCGGCGCCTACGGCACCGGCAAGCGCATGCCGATCAAAGCGACGCGCGCCTTGCTTGCCGCCGCGCTCGACGGCTCGCTCAAGACGGCCGAGTTCCGCACCGACCCTCATTTCGGTTTCGAGGTACCGGTGGCGGTTCGAGGCGTCGACAGCGCCATTCTCGACCCGCGCTCCACCTGGGCCGACAAGGCCGGCTATGACCGGCAGGCGGCAAGGCTGGTCGGCATGTTCGCCGTCAATTTTGAGAAATTCGAAAGCCATGTCGATGCCGTGGTGCTGGGCGCCGCGCCGCGCATGCAGGAAGCCGCGGAGTAATCGCGCCACAGGTTCAGCTTTCGTTGAAAGGCCCGGTTCGATCGGGCCTTTTCTTTTTCGATCCGCCGCGCCATGACTGCGGCATGGCGAGCGACGACAACATCATCATATCAGGCGATGCGGTGATCCATCCGGGCGACCTGCACGAGGATTTCATCCGCTCGTCCGGTCCCGGCGGCCAGAACGTCAACAAGGTGGCGACGGCGGTGCAACTGCGCTTCGACGCGGCCAACGCAACGGGTCTGTCGGAGCGCGTGCGCGAGCGGACGATCAAGCTTGCCGGCCAGCGTGCCACCAAGGACGGCGTCATCGTCATCGAAGCGGGCCGCTTCCGCACCCAGGAACAGAACCGGGCGGATGCGCGGGCACGGCTGACGGCATTGGTCGCCAAGGCCGCCGAACCGCCACCGCCGCCGCGCAAGAAGACACGGCCGTCGAAGGGTGCCGTGGAACGGCGGCTGAAGAGCAAGGCCGGGCGCGGCACGATCAAGAAGCTGCGCGGCCGGGTGGAGAACGATTAAGCACCACACCAATCACGCGCAAAACGACTTCCCATTTTGGACCGCAGATGCAAAGTTCAACCATTGCCATTAGCAAGGGAGACCAAGGATGGGCATGTTCGATTTCGTCAAGAGCGTCGGCAAGAAACTGGGCATCGGCGGTGACGACGAAGCCGCACCCACGGCCGACACACTCAAGAAGGAGCTCGATTCGCACAAGCTCGGCACCGATGGCGTCGAGGTCGTCGTCACGGGCGATACGGCGGTGCTGAAGGGCGTGGTCAAGGACCAGTCGATCTTCGAGAAGGCGGTCATCGCCGTCGGCAACACGCTCGGCGTCTCCAAAGTGCAGGCCGACGAATTGCAGGTCGCGCCAGCACCTGGCACGGCCGCCGCCCCCGCCAAGGAGCCCACCTTCTACACCGTGAAGAAGGGCGACAATCTCTGGAAGATCGCCGAGAAAAGCTACGGCAAGGGCCAAGGCGTCAAGAACACGGTCATATTCGAGGCCAACAAGCCGATGCTGACCCATCCCGACAAGATCTATCCGGGCCAGGTGCTGCGCATTCCCGACCTCGCCTGATCGGCGGCTGCCAATTCGACAAGAGCGGCGGCTTTCGGGTCGCCGTTTTCATTTGATCGTGACATTTTACGGTTCCGAACCATCCAAGAGGTAATCGAATCCGTGCTCGTCCTGCCCAAAGGCGTCCGCCACATGCCGGCCTACCTGTCGCGCAGCGCGCAGGAAGAGCTGGTCGACCAGGTGAGACGGATCGTGCAGCAGGCGCCGCTGTTCGTGCCGGCCATGCCGCGCACCGGCAAGGAGATGAGCGTGCGTATGACCAATTGCGGGCCGCTCGGCTGGGTCACCGACAAGGAGCACGGCTATCGTTACCAGCCGGCGCATCCGGTAACCGGGGCGCCTTGGCCGCCAATTCCGGATGCGCTGCGCGACCTGTGGCGTGAGGTCTCGGGCTATCCGCACCCGCCGGAAGCATGCCTCATCAATTTCTACACCCCGGACGCAAAAATGGGCCTGCATCAGGACCGCGACGAGACCGATTTTTCGGCGCCGGTCGTCTCCGTCTCGCTCGGCGACGACTGCCTGTTCCGGGTTGGCCAGACTACGCGTGATGGCGCCACCAAGTCGTTCAGGCTGCAAAGCGGTGACGTCGTGGTGCTCGGCGGCGAGGGGCGGCTGTGCTTTCACGGCGTCGATCGGATCTATCCCTCGACCTCGGCGCTGCTGAAAAACGGCGGGCGGATCAATCTGACGCTGCGGCGGGTGACGGAGCCGGCCGTCACAGCTTCCTGAGCGCCACTTCCTCGATCAGGTGATCGGCGCCCTTGCGCAGGATCAAGTCGGCGCGGGCCCGCGTCGGCAGGATGTTCTCGCGCAGATTCTTCAAATTGATGTTGGTCCACAGGCCTTCCGCGATGGCGCGCGCCGAACCCTCCGACAGCTGCGAGTAGCGGTGAAAGAAGGAGTCCGGGTTGCGGAAAGCGGTTTCACGCAGCCGCATGAAGCGGGAAATGTACCAGTTGTGGATCAGCTTCTCGTCGGCATCGATGTAGATGGCGAAGTCGAAGAAGTCCGACAGGAAAGGCACGATCTTGCCGTCCTGGGGCAGCTTGCCGGGCTGCAGGACATTGATGCCTTCGAAGATCAATATGTCGGGCCGGTCGATGGTGACGAACTCGCCGGGAATGACGTCATAGGTCAGGTGCGAATAGACCGGCGCGCGGACATCGGGCAGCGCCGACTTGATGCCCGACAGGAAGCGCAGCAGCGCGCCTACATCGTAGCTGTCGGGGAAACCCTTGCGCTCCATCAGGTTCTCGCGGCGCAGGACCTCGTTGGGCAGCAGGAAGCCGTCGGTGGTGATGAGATCGACCTTGGGGCTCGACGGCCAGCGCGCCAGCAGTTCCTTCAGCACGCGTGCGGTGGTCGATTTGCCGACGGCGACCGAACCGGCAATGCCGATGATGAACGGTGTCTTGACCACGTCGACCGCGTTGAAAAAGGCCTGGCGTTGCCGAAACAGCAGCTGGCTCGCTTCGACATGCGCCGACAACAGCCGCGACAGCGACAGATAGATGCGCGTGACCTCTTCGAGATCGACCGGATCGTTGAGCGAGCGCAGGCGGCGGAATTCGTCCGCGCTCAGCGTCAGCGGCGTGTCGGCGCGGAATTGCGACCATTGATCGGCGGAGAAGAAACGAAAGGGGGAATATTTCTCGGTCGGCGCGAGCTGATCCATCGAGATACCTGCCCTTCCTCGCGGTCAGCCCTTGGGCCGTGACGCCTTCTCGGCGATGCCCGAACGCCGGGTGCGGCCTTCGAGTTCCCTGAGCACGTCGCTCAGCGAAACTTCCGAGAGGCCGAGAACGACGAGCCAATGATACATAAGATCGGCACTTTCCGAAACGAGGGCCTGTTTGTCGCCCTTGACGGCGGCAATCACCGTCTCGACGGCCTCCTCGCCGAGCTTCTGCGCCGCCTTGTCAATGCCGCGCGCGAACAATTTTGCCGTCCATGAATCCGGATCTCCGGAATGGGCGCGTTCCCCAATGATTTTTTCCAGATCGGAAAGCGAAAACTCGGTCATGGCGTCATCTATCTGCTTGTTTAAGCATGATCTTTTCCGAAAACCGGTTCCCACTTTTCGGGATCATGCTTTAGGGCCGATTATTCACAGAGTCCAGCCGCATCGGCAGCCCCGCGGCGGCCATATGCGCCTTGGCCTGCGCTATCGTGTAGGTGCCGAAATGGAAAATGGACGCGGCCAGCACCGCGCCGGCATGGCCGTCGCGAATGCCTTCGACCATGTGGTCGAGCGTGCCGACGCCGCCGGAGGCGATCACCGGCGCACGCACGGCGTCTGATATCGCGCGGGTCAGCGCGATGTCGTAGCCGGCCTTGGTGCCGTCCCGATCCATCGAGGTCAGCAGGATCTCGCCGGCGCCGCGATCGACCATTTTCCGGGCGAACTCGACCGCATCGATGCCGGTCTTTTCGCGGCCGCCATGGGTGAATATCTCCCAGCGGTCGGCCTCATTGGTGCCCGACACTTTCTTGGCGTCGATGGCGACGACGATGCACTGGTTGCCGAACTTGTCGGCGGCCTCCGCAACGAAATCCGGGTTCTTCACCGCGGCCGTGTTGATCGACACCTTGTCGGCGCCGGCCAAAAGCAGCTTCCTGATATCGGCGACCTGGCGCACGCCGCCGCCAACGGTCAGCGGCATGAAACATTGTTCGGCGGTGCGTGCGATGACGTCGAAGATGGTCTCTCGATTGTCCGACGAAGCCGTGATGTCGAGGAAGCAAAGCTCGTCGGCGCCGGCCGCGTCATAGGCCTTGGCCGCCTCGACCGGATCGCCGGCGTCGACGAGATCGACGAAGTTGACGCCCTTGACGACACGGCCGCTCTTGACGTCGAGACAGGGGATGACACGGGCTTTCAGCATCAGCGGCCCTCTATCGTGGCGATGAGATCGTTCAGCAACTGGCCGACCAGCGGCGGAACATCGGCCTGGGCGTCGAAGGCCGGGTCGTAGGCGGAGACGGTGATGCCGACGACCGGCACCGCAAGCGCCATGGCGCAAGTGGCATCGCGCAGCTGTTCCGGGCTCGGCCCGCCCGAAGTGATATAGCGGTTGGCCTGCAGCTCCCGGGGATCGTGCACGTCCATATCGAGATGCATGTGCACGCGTCTGGCGCCGGCGACCATCAGTCTTTCGGCCGCCTGGGCCACCCCGGAGCATTCCGTCCGCACGATCGGCAATGTCTCGAGAAGCTGTTTTTCCGCCGGATCGAGATCGCGCGCGTTGACGAGCACGCAGCGTGACGGATCGACCGGCTTGAAGCCCGGAATGGCCGACGCCATCGGCCGCCAGCACAGGCCAAGCACCGTCGCCAGCGCCATGCCATCGAGAAAGCCATATGTGGATGTCTCAGGCGTGTTGAGATCGCCATGCTGGTCGGCCCAGATGATCGCATCGGCGTCCTCGCCAGCGACCGCGCCGGCGCTGGTCAGGCAGTTTCCGGCAAGGACGATGGGAAACCGACCGGCGTCACGGGCAAGACGAACCTCGCTCGCAACCGCGTTGCAGACGGCAAAGCCGGTGGCGATTTCGCGCTCCTGGGTATCTCCAACCTTGCCGATATCCTCGACCATCACATCGTGGCCGGCCATCGTCAGGGCGTCGACGAGCCCGCCAGAGACCAGCGCGTCCGGACCCTGGCCCATGCCGCCATGGTAATGGCCGCTGTCATAGGACGCCAGGATAATGGAGATTTTCACGTCCGCGTCTCCGCCCTGCCCTGCAGGATCGCCAGGGCCTCGGCCGGATCGATGCGGCCATCATAGAGCGCGCGGCCGGAGATCGCGCCTTCGAGCTTTTGCGCATCGGGCATGGTCATGCGCACGATGTCGGCGATCGAGGCGAGGCCGCCCGACGCGATGACCGGGATCGACACGGCATCGGCGAGGTCGATGGTGGCGTCCCAGTTGATGCCGGTCAAAACGCCGTCGCGGTCGATGTCGGTGTAGATGATGGCAGCGACGCCGGCGCCCTCGAACTTCCTCGCCAGTTCGATGACGCCGAGGCTCGACGCCTCGGCCCAGCCCTCGACGGCGACCTTGCCGCCCTTGGCGTCGATGCCGACGGCGACCTTGCCCGGAAACGCCTTGCAGGCCTGTTTGACAAGGTCCGGGTCACGCACCGCCACCGTGCCGAGGATGACGCGGGCCAGCCCGCGATCGAGCCAATCCTCGATCTGCGCCAGCGTGCGGATGCCGCCGCCGAGCTGCACCGGGTTCTTCGTTGCCTTGAGGATGGCACCGACCGCCGCACTGTTGACGCTCTGGCCCTGGAAGGCGCCGTTGAGGTCGACGACATGCAGCCATTCGAAGCCCTGTTGCTCGAAGGCCCGCGCCTGCGCGGCAGGATCATCATTGTAGATGGTCGCGGTCGCCATGTCGCCATGCCTGAGGCGCACGCACTGGCCGTCCTTGAGATCTATCGCCGGGAAAAGGATCATCCGTTCAGGCGCCTTCCACAATGGCGAAATGGGACGTCGAATAGAGGCGTCTGAATTTCAGCGCCGCCTGGTATTCGGGCGAATGGAAGCAGGCGAGTGCGACCGCATAGCTCTCGAACTCGATGATGACATGGCGATTGCCCGATGGCCCTTCCGGGCTCGACGACTGACCGCCGCGGGTCAGGAACTTTGCGCCATATTTGTCGAAAGCCGCTTTGTTGGCGGCAATGTATAGCGGATAGTTTTCCGGATCGGTCACCTCGACCATCGCCATCCAGTAGCCCTTCTTGCTCATCGGTTTTCAGGGCCTCCAACGCAGGAAATTGGTGATCAGCGCCAGGCCGAGCGCCTGGCTCTTTTCCGGGTGGAACTGCGTGCCGACGAGATTGTCGCGGGCGACAGCCGCCGTCACCGGGCCGCCATAGTCGGCAACCGCCAGAACCTCGTCCGCCTTGCGCGCATCGAGATGATAGGAATGCACGAAATAGGCGTGCAGCCCGGCCGCGCCAGTCGGAATGCCGGCAAACAGCGGATGCTGGCGCTTGAGCTCGATCGTGTTCCAGCCGATCTGCGGGATCTTCAGCGCCGGATCGGAAGGCATGATCTCCTTCACGTCGCCCGATATCCAGCCGAAGCCCTCGGTAATTGTCTTTTCGAGGCCGCGCTGCGACATCAGTTGCATGCCGACGCAGATGCCCAGGAAAGGCCGGCCCTTGACGATCGCAACCTCGTCGACGGCTTCCCACATGCCTTCGACGGCCTGCAGGCCGGCCGCGCAGTCGGCATAGGCGCCGACGCCGGGCAGGACGATGCGATCGGCCGTGCGCACCCGCTCGGCATCTGCGGTCAGGTCGATATCAGCCGATATGCCGGCTTCGCGCGCGGCGCGCTCGAAAGCCTTGGTGGCCGAGCGCAAATTGCCCGAGCCGTAGTCGATGATCGCAACCCGCATGTCAGCTTCTTCCCGGAATGTGGGTCAGCCCCAGCGCCATGCCCGGCTGCGCTGGCCGCGCCAGGGCAGCATCGGGGACCATGCGCGGCGCCGGCACAACCTCATCGGCAAGCGCTTCCGCTTCCAGCGCATAGCGTGTGTCGGCATCGTCGAGCCAACCGGCTTCGACCGCGCCCCATTCGTGCCAACCGCGCCGGCGAAGTGCCGCGATGCGCAGGCCTTGCCCTTCCAGTCCGACATAGACCGAAACCAACAGCGACAGCAGCGAGCCGGCCAGACCAAGGCCGAGCTTCTGGCCCAGCATCGAAAGCAGGCCCATGACGACGAAGGCAAGCGCTGCCTCGATCCACAGCCGATGCCAGGCGAACCATAGCGGCGGCACCAGGAGGCCCAGCCAGGTGAAGCCATCGCGGACAAAGGCCGTGGCATCGGCCTTCTCGCTGCGGCCTGGCGGTTCCATCACGACATAGGTGGCCATTGCCTTATCCCTTCAACGATCCCTTGGTGGAGGGAACCGCATCCGGCTGGCGCGGATCGCGCTCGAGAGCCGCGCGCAGCGCGCGCGCCACCGCCTTGAAGCAGGTCTCGGCGATGTGATGGTTGTTGGCGCCATAATGATTGGTGACATGCAGCGTGATGCCGGCATTCTGCGCCAAAGCCTGGAAGAATTCGCGCACCAGCTCGGTGTCGAAGGTGCCGATCTTCGGCGACGAGAAGGAAACGTTCCAGACCAGGAACGGACGGCCGGACACGTCGATCGCGGCGCGCGTCAGCGTCTCGTCCATGGCAAGGTCGATCGAGGCATAGCGCATGATGCCGCGCCGCTCGCCCAGTGCCTTGGCCAGTGCCTGGCCAAGCGCGATGCCGGTGTCCTCGACGGTGTGATGATCGTCGATATGCAGGTCGCCCTTGGCCCTGACCGTCATGTCGATCAGGGAATGGCGCGCCAGTTGGTCCAGCATATGGTCAAAGAAGCCGACGCCCGTCGAAATGTCCGATTTTCCGGTGCCGTCGACATGGACCGAGACGGCAATCTCGGTTTCCTTGGTCTTGCGGCTGACTTCGGCGGCGCGGGGCGGCATCACTCTATCCTTGTCCCAGAGGTTCACATCGTGACCAGCTCAGAGGTTCAAGCGCTCGCAGGCTTGAAAACGAAAGCCTTCTAGCAGCATGATCCGGCGATTGCCAGTTGCGAACCCGGCCGCTATCCAGCGGTTTGCAATCATCGGTCCCATGCATACATATGGCCGATCAAGTCACTCGTACCGCGCCGATCGCCTTATCGGGATGGCGCTGCTCGGAGCCAGGAAATGTCCGATAATCTGACCATGCACGCCACGACCATCGTGACGGTGCGCAAGGGCAACAAGGTGGTGATCGCCGGCGACGGCCAGGTCAGCCTTGGCCAGACCATCATGAAAGGCAACGCCAAGAAGGTGCGCCGCATCGGCAAGGGCGGCAATGTCATCGCCGGTTTCGCCGGCGCCACCGCCGACGCCTTCACGCTGCTGGAGCGACTCGAGGCCAAGCTCGAACAATATCCAGACCAGCTGACGCGCGCCTGCGTCGAGCTCGCCAAGGACTGGCGCACCGACCGCTATCTGCGTCGGCTCGAGGCGATGATGCTGGTGGCCGACAAGTCGGTATCGCTGGCGCTGACCGGCACCGGCGACGTGCTCGAACCCGAATTCGGCGTCATGGCCATCGGTTCGGGCGGCAACTACGCGCTGGCCGCGGCGCGCGCGCTGATGGACAGCGACAAGGATGCCGAGGAGATCGCCCGCAAGGCGATGCAGATCGCATCCGACATCTGCGTCTACACCAACAACAATTTCGTCGTCGAAACGCTCGATGTCGGCTGAGAAAGCCGGCCATGACCCCGAAAAGTGGAAACCGGTTTTCTCAGACGAACGGTTCCGTTCGTCCAGAGATCATGGCCGAACAAGAAAATAGCTACGATTTTCGGCCGGTGACGGAAAAAGACCTGCCGATGATCGCCGGCTGGCTCGCCGAGCCGCATGTTGCAGAGTGGTGGGACGATCCGGAGACGGAAATCGCCGGCATTCGCGAGCACATCGACTCGATTTCGGTCGAGCCGCTGATCGTCGAGCTCGACGGCAAGCCGATCGCCTATCTGCAGAGCTACGACCCGCATCTGGAAGACGACCATCCCTATGCCGACCAGCCGTTCGGCACGCTCGGCATCGACGTGTCGATCGGCGTGCCGGAGCTGCTCGGGCGCGGCCATGGCTCGGCAATCGTGCGCCAGTTCGTCGAACAGCTTTTCGAGGAAGGTGTTCCGCGCGTCATCATCGATCCGGATCCCGCCAATGTCAGGGCGATCCGTGCCTATGAAAAGGCGGGCTTTGTTGCGTTTGACACCAGAACGTCGGAGTACGGGCCGGCCTTGATGATGGCGCGCAACGCGACGCAGGAGCCCAATTGATCAGCGCCGAAACCCTCGACAAGGCAGTCGCGAAAGGTCTGATCTCGCAGACCCTGCGAGATCAGTTGGAGGACATGGAACGCGCGGTCGCTCTCGCCCCCGAGGCCAGGCGCGCCGATGACGAGGGTGACGAGGAAAACCTGCGGCTGGTCGGCGGCGGCAACGATCTGTTTGTCACTGTCGGAACCGTTCTGCTCAGCGCCGGCTTCTTCTTTGTCCTGACCACCTTGCTTCCAGGCCAGACATTCTGGATCGCAGGCATCCTCGCGGTTTTCGCCTGGGGGCTCGCCGAAATCGTCACGCGTCAGCACCGGATGAAATTATCGTCGTCCGTGCTTGCCCTGATTTTCATGGCCGCCATTCTGGCCGCTCTGGCGCTACAGGTGGAGGCCAGCTTCAGCATACGCAAGCCGGAGACTATCTGGCAGCTATTGGCGTTGCGCCAGACGGCGTCCCAGGCCGGATATCTGTTCCTGGGCGGAGGAATAATCGCGGCGGCGATCTATTTCTGGCGTTTTCGCGTCCCCATCATTGCCGGGGCTATCGCCATCGCTTTTACACTGCTTGCTTTCCTGCAAACGGCGATAATCCTGTATGACAGCGTGACAGCGGGTGCGATTGCGCCACCGCGTATGGAGGATGTTCCCGAATTGCTCCGCGCGGCACTTTACATGCCGCTGATCTGCGGCCTGATCGTGTTCGCAACGGGTGTAGCTTTTGACATTTACGATAGGGATCGACGCAAGATCTGGTCCGATTGCGCTTTCTGGCTGCATGTCGTCTCGGCGCCCATGCTGGTGCATCCGCTCTTCATTATGGCAACCGGCCAGAACGTCGTATTCGGACATATCGCGCCGGATACCAATGCAACCCTCATGCTGGCGATTCTGATCCTTGGCTTCCTCTATGTCGCGCTTGCCATCGACCGCCGTTCGCTTCTGGTTCCGACATTGGCTTACTTCGGCTCGCTGGGCATCTATTATCTGGTGAATTCCGCCTCCGATTCGACGGGCATCCCGCCTTTTGCCTTGATCCTGGTCGTTGTTGGCGCGCTGATCATTCTGTTCGGGGCTGGCTGGCAGCGTATCCGGCGAATTGTGGTCAAACCCACCTTGCCGGCTGCCGTGATCCGCCGGCTACCGCCGCTGAAGGCGTGACAAGGCTTTGTGATGATCGAGACGGCGACGCGAAACGAGGGGGAATGAACCGATGACGACACCGGCCGCGGAGAACAGCTATTCGGCCTATGAAGACAGCTGGCGAATGGGGCTTCTGCTGGTGCTTGCCCTGGTCATCCTCCAGGCCGGGGCGCTCTACGGCATGGGGCGAGCGCCGATCTGCACCTGCGGCTACGTCAAGCTCTGGCATGGCGTCGTGCAGAGTTCGGAGAATTCCCAGCACATTTCGGACTGGTATACGTTCTCGCACATCATCCACGGCTTTCTGTTCTATGCGCTGGCAAGATTCCTGTTCCCGCGTTCGCCGATCGGCTTGAGGCTGGCGTTCGCCGTCTTCATCGAAGGCGGCTGGGAGCTGCTCGAAAACAGCCCATTCATCATCGAGCGCTACCGCGCCGGCACCATCTCGCTCGACTATTACGGCGACAGCATCATCAATTCGGTGTCCGACACACTGGCCATGATGCTGGGATTTGTGATGGCGCGAAGGCTACCTATATGGGTGATCGTCAGCCTTGCCATCATCTTCGAACTCGGTACCGGCTATCTCATCCGGGACAATCTGATACTCAACGTGATCATGCTGCTGCATCCGTTCGAGGCCATCAAGCAGTGGCAAAGTGGAATCTAGTGATATGAGCACATTTTCTCCCCGCGAAATCGTTTCGGAACTCGACCGTTTCATCATCGGCCAGAAGGACGCCAAGCGCGCCGTGGCCATTGCCTTGCGCAACCGCTGGCGCCGCCAGCAGCTGGAAGGCCAGATGCGCGAAGAGGTGATGCCGAAGAACATCCTGATGATCGGGCCGACCGGCGTCGGCAAGACCGAGATCTCGCGCCGCCTGGCGCGTCTTGCCGGTGCGCCTTTCGTCAAGGTCGAGGCGACCAAGTTCACCGAGGTCGGCTATGTCGGCCGTGACGTCGAGCAAATCATCCGCGATCTGGTCGAGATCGCCATCGGGCTGGTGCGCGAGAAGATGCGCGAGGACGTCAAGGCGCGCGCCCACGTCAACGCCGAGGAACGCGTGCTGGAAGCGCTGGTCGGCAAGACGGCGAGCCCGGCCACCCGCGATAGTTTCCGCAAGAAGCTGCGCGACGGCGAGCTCGACGACAAGGAGATCGAGGTCGAGGTTGCCGACACCGGCAGCGGCGGCATGCCCGGTTTCGAGATCCCCGGCATGCCGGGCGCCAATATCGGCGTGCTGAACATCAACGACATGCTGTCGAAGGCGATGGGCGGCAAGAAGACCAAGATGCGCAAGACGACGGTGAAGGAGTCCTACGATCTGCTGGTCAACGACGAATCCGACAAGCTGCTCGACCAGGACGAAGTGGTGCGGCGGGCGCTCGATGCGACGGAGAATGACGGCATCGTCTTCCTCGACGAGATCGACAAGATCGCGTCACGCGAAGGCGGCATGGGCGCCGGCGTTTCCCGCGAAGGCGTGCAGCGCGACCTGCTGCCGCTGATCGAGGGCACCACGGTGGCGACCAAATACGGACCGCTGAAGACCGACCACATCCTGTTCATCGCCTCCGGCGCCTTCCACGTCTCCAAGCCGTCCGACCTTTTGCCGGAGCTGCAGGGCCGCCTGCCGATCCGCGTCGAATTGCGGGCGCTGGAGAAGGACGATTTCGTCCGCATCCTGACCGAGACCGAGGCGAGCCTGATCAAGCAGTATATCGCTCTGATGAAGACCGAGGGCGTCGAGCTGACCTTCACCGACGACGCTATCGACTCGCTGGCCGGCATCGCCGTCGATCTCAACGCCAGCGTCGAGAACATCGGCGCAAGGCGGCTGCAGACGGTGATGGAGCGGGTGCTGGACGAAATCTCCTACGATGCGCCCGACCGCAACGGCACATCAGTCACCATCGATGCCGCCTATGTGGAGAAGCATGTCGGCGACCTGTCCAGGAATACCGACCTGTCGCGGTTCATCCTTTAAACGACGGCGCCGGAACGTTCCGGCGCCGGTCCAGGCAACATTTTCCGGCAAGCAAAATCATGTGTGGCCAGATGGTACCATCTGGCCACCTTTCGTAGTGCCGGGTGAAGGGCGCTCTCGACTCGACCAAGAGCTTTACCTAGTTTGCGCGGCAATTCTCGATCTCTTGGTTTGACGGAATTCCGGGAAACCGTTTCACACTTTTCCTGGAATTGCTTGGGCGGCGGGTGCATGAAAAAACTGATCCTGGTCATTCTCGGCTTGACGCTGGCGGCGACGCTGTTCGCCGCCGAGGCAGCGACATTGGTGCCGCCGGGAAATCGCAATGCCGTGCAGCCCGACATTCCGGGTGCCTCCAGCCGGCGCACGCAGGCGACCAACACCAGCTTCCAGGCGAAGTACCGCAAGGTCTACGCCCTGCTGCAGAACGACGCCGGTCTGCGCGGCAAGATCAAGAAGGCAGCAGCCACCTACGGCATCGATCCCCTGCACATCGTCGGCGCCATCGTCGGCGAGCACACCTACAATGTCGATGCCTATGACCGACTGCAGACCTACTATGTCAAGGCAATCTCCTATCTCTCCAGCAAGCTTTCCTTCGCCTATGACGGCGAGGACATCACCGATTTCGTGCAGCGGCCGGAGTTCAAGAAATGCGCCGGGATGTCCGACAGCTACGACCTGTGGGAATGCCGCGAACAGGTGTGGAACCGTTCGTTTCGCGGCAAGAGCGTCGGCGGGACCAGCTTTCCCGACGACCGTTTCGGCGCCACCTTCTTCCAGCCTTACTATGCCGGCCAGACCTTCGGCCTCGGCCAGCTCAATCCGCTGACCGCCCTGCAGATGAGCGATCTCGTGCACAAGGTTTCCGGCCTGCCGAAGCTCGACGTCGGCGATCCCAATTCGGTCTACAAGACCATCATGGATCCCGACCTGACGCTGCCCTACGTCGCCGCGACGATCCGGAAATCGATCGATGCCTATAAAAGCATTGCCGGCTTCGACATTTCGGGCAATCCGGGGGTCACGGCCACGCTCTACAATGTCGGCAATCCGGAGCAGCGCGCCGACGCGCTGAAGGCGGAGAACGACAGGCGCCGCGCCGCCGGCGAGCCGGAAAAGCTGCCGGAAGAGAATTACTATGGCTGGCTGGTGAATGACAAATTGGCGGAGCTGAAGGCGCTGTTTTAGGCTGGGGTTCAGGCGCGCTGACGTTAATTTGCCGACGCCTGCGCCGCCCCTCATTGCCCTGCCGTGTCCAGCCGATAGATGGGTAACAGTTTGAACCGGATAGATAGGTAACAGTTTTCCCCCTTATGATGGGTTCGCGG